>JAFAWJ010000931.1 GCA_019242065.1 Chloroflexota bacterium | reverse complement strand
GCGTCGAAAAAATACCCGCGCGCCATCAATTCCATCGAATCGGCGATGAGCTCGCGACTCACCAACGAGGCGCGCATGCCTTCGGTCCCCATGGTGATGCCGTCGCTGATCGCGACCGTGTTGAATTCCATCGGCGTCCCGCCAGCGGCGCGGACCCCGTCCTTGACCCGCGCGGCGAGCGCCCGCAGGTTGAAGTTGCATGGCATCGTCTCTGTCCACGTGTTGGCGATGCCGACAATGGGTTTCTCGAGGTCGGCGTCCGTGTAGCCGATGGCTTTCAGAAAGGACCGTGCCGGTGCGCGGTCACGGCCGCTGAGCAGGATCGAGCTGTTGGCTTTGACGTCGTAGGCCATGCGGCCACGATCTTAGCCCAACCCTCAGCTTGGAAAGCCTTAGAATTTGCACGTTGGCCCAACTGCCCGAGCCCGCTTCGTGGGTGGCGCCGCTGCCCGATTTCTCCCAGGCCGCCATCAATCAGCGCATCCGCGTCGGCGAGCACGTGTTCCGCATTGCCATCTCTGACGTGCAGCGCGAGGTTCCGCGCGAGCCAGACACCCACCTGGTGCAGATCGGCGTCTTCTACGGCAATCGGCCGCTGACCGCGCTCGACCTGGGGCTGCGCTCGGCGGACGCGTGCTCCAACGTCTGGGCCTTTCTGACCAATCGGCTCAACGAGACGGTCGTGCAGTTCTACGCGCCGCGGCCGCGGCCGACGGGCGAGCTGAACCCGCGCCTCGGCTGCTGGGGGCCGCGACCCGACTTGATCGAGCAGGACCACGGTGACAGCGACTGCGCGATCGCCGTGGTGCTGGGCCTGAGCATCTGGCTGCCTGGGGCGAGTCCGCCGGTCGACGACACGGTCTTTCTGGAAGCCGTGCGCGACACGCTGGTGGAGTGCCTCTCCTACTGGGTGGTCGTCGCCGAAAAGTCAGCTGGCCCGGTCTATCGAAACAATTAGCCCGCGTAGGCGCTGAGGCCGGTGATGTCCTGGCCCACCACCAGGGTGTGCACCTCGTGCGTCCCCTCGTACGTATACACCGACTCCAGATTCACCATGTGCCGAAAGATCGGATGCTCCAGGCTGATCCCATTCGCTCCAAGGACACTCCGCATCTGCCGCGCGACCTCCAGCGCCATCACCACGTTGCCACGCTTGCCGAGCGAGACCTGCGCCGGCCGCAACCGCCCCGCGTCTTTGAGTCGCCCCAGCTGATACGCCACGAGCTGCCCGTGGGTGATCGCCTGCAGCGCATCCACCAGCTTGTTCTGCGTCAGCTGAAACCCGCCGATCTTGCGACCAAACTGCTCGCGCAGCCCGGCGTACTCGAGCGCCGCCTCATAGCAGGCCATCGCCGCGCCAACCGCCCCGAAGATAATCCCGAACCGCGCCTCGTTCAGCGCCGACAGCGGCCCGCGCAGGCCGCGTACGCCAGGCAGCATGCAGCTCGCCGACACGCGCACGTCCTGCAGCACCAGCTCGCTGGTCACCGAGGCCCGCAGCGACAGCTTGTGCTGGATCTCGTTGGCCACAAACCCACGACTGGCTGTGTCGACGAGAAAACCGCGCACCGTATCCTGGCCGTCCTCGTTGCTCTTGGCCCAGACGAGCGCCACGTCGGCCAGGTTGCCGTTGGTTATCCACATCTTGCCGCCGTTGAGCACGTAGCCGTCGCCGTCGCGGACCGCGCGCGTCTCCATGCCGGCCGGATCCGAGCCGTGCTCGTGCTCGGTCAGACCAAAGCAGCCGACGATCTGGCCGCTGTGCATGCCGGGCAAGTAGCGCTCCTTCTGGTCCTCGGAGCCGTAGGTCGCAATCGGGTACATCACCAGGCTGCCCTGGACCGAGACGAAGCTGCGCAGGCCTGAGTCGCCGCGCTCCAACTCCTGGCAGATCAGTCCATAGCTGGTGTAGTCCAGACCCGAGCCATACCGCGGCAGGGTCGGCCCCAGCACGCCGAGCTCGCCCAGCCGCGGAATCAGCTGGCGCGGAAACTCGCCCTTTTCGAACGCAGCCGGGATCAGCGGCAACGCCTCGCGCTCGACGAACTCGCGGACCACGCCCTGGATCATGCCCTGCTCGGGTGACAGGTCCCAGTCGAGGTAATTCAGCATCCATCCCTGTTGTACTGCCTGTCCCGGCGCCGGATGAGGCCGGCCACTGGCAGAACCGACCTCGTGTGCGGTGTACTCATGCCTGATCAATGGCTCAGGAGCCGGCCCGCACGGGTTCCCGACAGCGACGCAGAGGTCTGTACGGACCTCCGCCGCGCCTGACCCGCACCAGCCCGCTAACTGGCCGCCTGGTCTGGCACATCGGCGATTGGGGCCGCGCCAGCGAGCACATCGGTGCCCGCTGGGAAGCCGTCGCCGGCGGCCAGCTCGCTCGCGGGCGTTTGTCGCCGGGCGATCACCTGGTCGTGCTGGCGGCGACGCCGAGCCTGATGTCTGAAGTCCTGTCCAGCGGGCTACCCCACGCCGACGCCCTGCGGGCCTGGCGCGAAGATTCGAGCGTTGCCCTCGAGCCGCTCGACTTCAAGTGGTCACTGGAGACCGCGTCCGCGCGCCAGGTCAGCAGCGAAACACTGGCGCGCCTGCTCGCCGCCGACCTGGCCGAGCTGAAGGCGGCCCTGCTGCCCGTGCGCGCCGAGCTGGGACTGGACGCAGACTCGGATCTGGCGCCCAGGGACGGCCGCTTCGTCGCTCCGATTCACCCGGCCAATCACGCGGCATTGCTGGCGGAACCGGAGCTGCCGACGCTGCTGCTGCCCGTCGCGGCCCGCGCGTTCTTCGAGCCACTGCCCGGCTGGTCGGCCGCGCGGGCGCTGGCGCGACTCGAATTCTCGAACTTCGACCGACTGACGGGCATCGAGGCTATCGAGCGGTACTACCGGCTCGGAGCGGGCGTCGACGGCGCGCTGAGCCGACTCGAGGCAGGCGTCTTCGAGACCGAGCCGACACACGTGGATGCCGAAGCCGTCATCGCCGAGCTTCGACGCCGGGGGCACGCTCGAACGTTGAACGAGCTGCTGCTGTATATCCAGCGACAGCTCGAGCAGCGCAAGGCGCTGGACGAACGGCTGGCCCAGCTGCCGCGGAGCGCGTACCCGTTCGGTCGACTGCGGAGCGACCTGCACAAGATGGGCGTGCCGCGCGCGGTGCTGGATAGTCGCGGGGCGCTGGGACGTGCGTATGCGGAGGTCACGCGCGAGATGCTGAGCGCCATCCGCGAGGCGGGCCGCCAGCTGGTTGCCAGCGGCCTCAGCCCCACCGCCGCGCTGGAGCAGCTGGCCGCCGACGCGCCGCGCTGGCTGGCCGTCGGCACCGCGCAAGCCCGCAGCGTGGCCGCCCGCCTCGCCGGCAGCCCCCCATGAACTCAGCGAAGGCCGCGGCTCTGCGCCAGCGCTCAGTAACTCAATGAAAATTGCGGCTCGCGGGCGCGGTTAGCGTCAGCTCGCGCGATGCTTGCTCGCGTTTGTCGTGCGGCGCCCCCGGAATGGCATTGCGCTCCGGCGCGCGCGGCAGCGCCGCGCTACTCGCCGTCAGCTCGCCCAGCGGCGTCACCTTCTGCGCGATCACATTCAGCGTGCCCGAATGCAACTGCACCGTCCCTTCAATACAGAGATACGGCTCACCTCGCAGCATGCTGCGCTGCGCCGCGTACAGATCCGGGCGAATCACCACGTTGACCACGCCCGTCTCATCTTCGAGCAGCAAAAAAACAAACCCCTTGGCGGTGCCCGGCCGCTGCCGACACACCACCAGGCCCGCGGTTCGAATGTGCGCGCCATCGCGGCTGGCGCGCACCTGCTCAGCAGATAAAACATCCCTGGGGACGTCAGCTCTGAGCAGCGCCAACGGATGAAAGCTCGGCGACAGTCCCAGCAACCCGTAGTCGGCGACCATGCGCTCCCAGTCGGTCATGTCCGTGAGCTGGACCATGTCCTGTTCAGTCGGCAGCTCCAGCGACAGTTGTCGGTGACGAATTTTGGGATTGACGCGCTCGCGTGTCGTCGTCTCGCCAATGAGCAGACCCAATTGCCACTGCAGCTCACGCCGGCCCAGGCCGAACTCCGCCAGCGCACCGATCGTGATCAGGTGCTCGGCGGCGGGTCTGGGCATCCCCGTCCGCCGCAGCAAATCGGGTAACGAACGGTACACGCCATGCGCCGTGCGCTCGGCCACGATGGCCTGCGCCAGGTCCTTGCCAATGCCGCGCACAGTCTCGAAACCAAGCAAAATGTGCGCGGGTCCGACCGGCTTGTTGCGCGCGAAGCTGGCATTGATCGCCACACGCAGCACCTGCAAGCCGTGCCGTCTGGCGTCGCCAATCAGCACGTGAGGCGCATAAAACCCCATTGGCTGATTGTTGAGGAGCGCCGCGTAGTATTCCGCGGCGTAGTAGTGTCGCATCCACGCGGACTGGTACGCGAGCACCGCGAATGCATACGCATGACTCTTGGGAAAACCAAACTCCGAAAACGCGCACAGCTTGTCGAAGATGTCGCCCGCCACTTGCGAGCTCACACCCTTGTTCCCGGCGCCCTCGACAAATGCCGAACGAAACCGTTCCATCGCTTCGCGTGACCGCTTGCGACTCATCGATCGACGGAACTGATCCGCCTGTCCTGGCGTAAAGCCACCCATCTCGATGGCGACTTCGAGCACCTGGTCCTGATACAGGACGACGCCAAGCGTATCTTTCAACAACTCATCCAGCAGCGGATGGTCAGCGTGAGCCACATACTTGGGATCTTCACGCTGCAGCTCGCGACGGTGAACATACGGATTGACCGCGCCCCCGACGATCGGCCCCGGCCGCACGATGGCTACCTGGACCGCCAGGTCGTCCAGATTACGCGGCCGGGTGCGCGTGAGCATCTGGATCTGCGCACGACTTTCAATCTGGAACAGGCCGACCGTATCGCCGTTGCAGATGGCGTCGTAGACGGCGATGTCGTCGTATGCAATCTTGCTCACGTCCAGCTTTTCGCCGCGACATTCCCAGATCAGCTCCAGGCACTCCTCCACCAGCGACAGCATGCCCAGCGCGAGAAAATCTATTTTGATGAAGCGCGCATCGTCGCATGAGTCCTTGTCCCACTGACAGATGTAGCGACCATTCATCGACGCCGGCTGAACCGGCACCAGCTCGACCACCGGCCGCGACGAGATGATCATGCCGCCCACGTGCTGGCCAATATGTCGCGGGAAACCGTCGATCTGTTCGGCCAGCTGCATCAGGTGCTGCCACATCGGCCCGTCCGCCTGGCCACGAAATTCGGGCAGCGTCGCCAGCTCGTGCCGCACGGAGCTGGCCATGCCCCCTTCCGAGAGTTTTGCCAGCTTGTCGATCGCCGGCGCCGGCAGCCCGAGCACTTTGCCCAGATCGCGCACCGCGCTTTTGAGGTGATACGTCGCAAACGAGCACACCAGCGCCGCGTGCTCGTAGCCGTAGCGGTCGTAGACCTGGAGGATGAGCTGCTCGCGGATGTCGCGCGCAAAGTCCAGGTCGATATCCGGAACAGCCTGCAGGTCCTCGTTGAGAAACCGACGGAAAAACAGCCGGTTGTGGACCGGATCGACGTGACTCAGTCCGATCAGATAGCAAATGATCGAGCTCACCGACGAGCCACGTCCGCGGCCCGGTGGCAAGCCCGATCCACCGCGCACCGTCCCTTCGCCACGGACGCGTCCGGCGACCTGCGTCGCCTGCTCCTGGAGGTCGCGATAAATCAGAAAGAATCCTGCCAGGTTGTGCTTCGAGACCAGGTGCAGCTCGTCGGCAAGCTGGCGCCGCGCCTTGTCACGCAGCGCCGCGTCGGTGTGCTCGGGCGGATAGCGCACGTCGAAGCGAGCTTCACAAAATGCCGCGAGCACGTCGTCCGCCGAGGAGCTCTGCTCACCTTCTTTGCGCGTGAAATCCGGGAAGTCGTAGCCGAGATCACGATGATTGGCCAGGTTGAAGCCTTCACAGCGTTGCGCGATTCGACGCGCGTTGTCGAGCGCGTGTGGGGCTGCTTCGAAAAGCTCCGCAACCGTCTGAGGCGGCCTGAGAAAGAATTCGCTATTCGGTCGTCGGAGACGATGTGAAGTCTCCAGTGTCGAACGGTGCTTGACGGCGACCATTGCGTCCTGGAGTCGGTGGCGGCTGCGGACGTGGTAGTGGACGTTGCCGGTGGCCACCAACGGGAGGTGGAGCCGGTCGGCGAGTCTGGCCAGGCGCTGGACGCGGCGAGTGTCGCCCTGGACCAGGTTGTGCTGCACCTCGACGAACGTGCTGTCTTTTCCGAAGAAGCGAATGAGCTGCTGCGCGGTAGCCTCGGCCTGGTCGAGCTGATCGCGATCGACGAGGCGGGCGAGTTCACTCTGACGGCAGCCGCTGAGCACGATCAGACCGCTGGCATGCGCGGCGAGATCGGTCGGATCGAGGGCAGGCGGGCGCGGATCGTCGGCGGGCAGGTGTGTCGCGGCGGGCTCCCAGGCGCGCGTGCGTCGATGGGCCAGGGTGACCAGGCGGCACAGGTTGGCGTAGCCCTGTTCGTTTTCGGCCAGGAGCGTCAGGTGGACGGGGCCGGATTTCGAGTCGGTGAAGCCGTGGAGCAGGGTGAGCTCGACGCCGATGATGGGCTGGACGCCGGCGGAGGCGCACGCCTGGGCGAACTCCATGGCGCCGTAGAGTCCGTCATGGTCGGTGATGGCCAGAGCGGTGTAGCCGAGACTGGCTGCCTGCACGGCCATCTCCTCGGGTAGCGAGGCGCCTTCGAGGAAGGAGTAGCAGGTATGCAGGTGCAGCTCGACGGCGCCAGCGGATGCCTCCACGTCCGGAGTAGAACAGAAGTTCTACACTCCGGCAAGCACGATGCCGGCACTCTTCTGTCAAGTTACGGGCGCTGCTCGAACCAGGCGTCCTCCGCCAGCAGATCCTGGTACATCGTCAGCAGCGTGCCGTCGTCCAGGACGACCGCGTAGTACATGCGCGAGATCGGATGCTCCCGCCACCACTCGTCGTCGATCCGCCAGCGGTCCTGAATGGTGGCGATCGAGCGCGGCGTCAGGCGCCCCTGCCGCCAGATCGCGACGATGCGCCCGTGCGCGTCTTTCTGCACGCGCAGCGGCATCGGCGCGTTCAGCGGCCGCAGCTCGGGCTTCGGCTGCGTGCGGTCCACTCGGCCGACGAGCGGTCCCGCCGAGCTCAGGCGTCGCATGTCACCTGCACCTGGATCAGCGCCCAGCGGCGTTCGGGAATCCGCGACCACGGCTCGACTTCGATGGCGTGGTACAGCGGCACGCGCCCGTAGCGCGTACGCAGCTGCTGCGCGGCTTCGGCAATCTCGGCCAGCTGGCGCGCCCGCGCGACGAACAGACCCGGCTGCCGCGCCGCTTCGCCACCCAGCCCCAGCAGCTCCAGCCCCAGCTCGTCGATCGGCGCCGGCGGCAGGCCGTTAGGCAGGTCGAGCTTGCTTTTGAGCGCGCGTCGCGCCGCGTCCCGCGTCGACAGCGCTTCTTTGAAGGTGTACAGACGTTCCCACGAGGTGCCGTCGGACAGCAGCGCCCGCAGACGTACCTGGCGCACGGCGCGACCCTGCAGCGCAGGTTGCGAGTAGGTGTGCGCCAGCAGTTGATCAATCGCGGCCATGACCGCCTCAATGCTGCCCAGCGGATCGTCAAAACGCAGACCCGCCTGAACCGTGGCCGTGACCGGCCGGGCTATCACGGGTTCGGTGTCTTTGCCGTGGGCCACCCGCCAGGCCTGGGCGCCCGGTGGCCCGAGCTCGGCCTGTACCGCATTGAACGGCAGGCGGGCAAGATCACCGATGGTGCGCAGCCCGAGGCCCTCCAGGCGATGCTGGACCTCCGGCTCGAGCATCAGCAGGTGGCGCACCGACAGTGGCGCCAGAAACGCGCGAGTCTCATCCGCGGGGACCACGCATGCCCTGGCCGAGGCGCCAGGCTCCGCCATGCGCGCCGCGGCCGCCGCCGCGAACTTGCCACCCGCGATCCCGACGCGCGGCCGCAGCAAGGCCGGGACCGCCGCGTGAATCGCTTCTTCGAGCGCGTCGAGCTCACCGTACAGAGCTTGCAAGCCGCGCACGTCCAGGAAGAAATACCCGTCGTCAGCCGGCTCGACCAGCGGGCTGACACCCTGCAGATCGGCCAGCACGGCCTCGAGCACCGCCGCGGTGCGGACAGGATCCGGCTGCAACACCATTGCTGCGGGGCACAGCGGCACGACCTCGCGCAACGGCAAGCCCGGGCGCACGCCCGCGGCTTCCGCCTCAGGCGAGCACAGCTGGACGACCTTGCGCTCGCCGGGTGCGCCGCCCAGCACCAGCGGCCGACCATCCCAGGCCGGGTGGCGCAGGACCTCCACGCGCAGGGCTAACTGAGCGATCCAGACGCACGCCACCCGAACAGCAGGCCACATGCCTGAGAGTGTAGAACACCCGTTCTGATATGTGAAGAATTATTCAGTCGGGCAGGTCGACGCGGCGACCCTCGGCGGCGGCTACGTACGCCGCATACACCAGGCGGATCACGTCGCGGCCCAGGTCGCCCTCGGATTTTGGCGCGCGGCCTTCGGCGACCGACTCCACGAAGTCCTGGATCATCGCCCGATGCCCCTGGGCCCAGTCCTCGTCCGGCGCCGGTGGGCTCCAGCCCGCCGAGGTCTCCAGCTTTTCGATCAGGTACTCGTCGCCAAAGATCGACGCCTCGGGCGCGTACGCCTCCACCAGCCGCGTATGCGACAGATTGCACTTGATGTGCGCGTTCGACATCAGCACCTGCAGCGTGCTCTCCATGCCGCCCAGCACCGCGTCGGAGGCAAACACGGTCGCCCGCGTGCCGTCGTCGAAGCTGATCACCGCCGTGCCCCAGTTTTCGACGTCCTGCCACCCCGAGGCCAGGTAGTGCTGCGCTTCCGACTCGAAGCCTGGCGTGCGGGTCAAATCGGTGACGTCGGCCAGCACCGAGCGCGGACGGATCGGCCGACCGGTACGCCGCAGGCCCTCTTCGCGCTTGAGGTGCAGCATGGCACCCATGGCATGCACGCCCAGTCGCAGCAGTGCGCCGCCGCCCGTATAGCGCCACTCCTTCGAATATGGCGAATGCGACCCGCTGTGACACTCGCCGCCCCGCATCTCCAGGATGGCCCCGCCGGAGGCCGCGGCCAGGCGGTCAGCTTTGACGATCGGCGGCGCATACACCCAGTTCTCGGCGTACATGAGCCGCACGTTGTTCACGCGTGCCGCGTCGATCATGGCCGTGGCGCTGGCGTCGGCGGCCCGCAGCATCTCGGCGCGCGGGATGTCGCCGAGTTTGACGTCCTCAGGCACGTCGGCGCCGTCGAAGGCCGTCAGCGGCTTGGAGCAGATCACGTGCTTGCCCGCCGCAGCCGCCTGGATCGCCATCGGTCGGTGCAGGGCATTCGGAACACACAGATCGACGACGTCGACGTCCTGGCGGTCCAGGACCGGCTCGAGCTCGGTGTACACGTCGGCGATCGCGTGCCGCCGGGCGTACGCCTCGAGCCGCTCGCGGCTACGGCTGACCGCGGCGACGATGTCAGGCGCGTAGCCCGTCACTCCGGCGTAGGCACGCGCGCGCGTTTCGGCGATGAAGCCCGTGCCGACGATCGCAATCCTGACCTGCCGAGGCAGCATGTCGCTCTACGCAGGATAACGGCGCCTCGCGCGGCGATGGGCTACGCTTGGCAACGTGCTGCCCGACTCCCTGCGAGCACTGGTCTTTGACGTTTTCGGCACCTGCGTCGACTGGCGCGGATCGATCATTCGCTCGGGCCAGGCCCTGCGGCCCGAAGGCGTCGACTGGTCCACCTTCGCCGACGAGTGGCGACGTGAGGGCTACATCCGGGGCATTGCCCGCATCCGCGCCGGCGAGATCCCCTACGTCAGTAGTGACGTCCTGTTCCGCCGCAAGCTCGACGAGCTGATGCCGAAGTACAGCGTGACCGGCGTGTCCGACGCCGAGGTCGACGACCTCGCCAGCGCCTGGAGTCGCCTGGACCCCTGGGCCGACACCGTCGGCGGCCTGCGCCGCCTGAAGTCCCGCTACATCATTTCGCCGCTGTCCAACGGCTCGTTTGCCACCCTCACGGCTATGGCCAAGCACGGCGGCATGCCCTGGGACTGCATCATCGCGACCGAGCTGCGCCAGACTTTCAAGCCCGAGCGCGAGGCCTACATGCTGGCGGCGAACCTGCTCGACCTTCAGCCAGACCAGATCATGCTCGTGGCCGCCCACGACAGCGACCTCAAAGCCGCGCAGTCGAACGGCCTGCACACCGCCCTCATCCCTCGGCCGCAGGAGTGGGGCCCCAACGCCCCGCCGCTGCCACCGCCCGATCCGACGTTCGACTACGTCGCCAGCGACTTCGGCGAACTGGCCAGTCAGCTGGGCATCGCCGGGTGAGCGAGCTCGACGCCGAGCAGATCAAGGCGCTCATTCCGCATCGACCGCCGTTTCTCCTGGTCGACCGCATCCTGGAGATCGAGTCCGGCAAACGCATCGTCGGTCTGAAGGACGTCTCGCTCGAACGCGACACGTTCTTACAGGGCCATTTTCCGGAGTACCCGGTGATGCCCGGCGTGCTGATCGTCGAGGCGCTGGCGCAGGCAGGCGCGGTGCTGGTGATGGAGGACCCGGCGCACGCTGGCAAGATCCCGTATTTTGCGCGCATCGACAACTGCCGCTTCCGCCAGCAGGTGCGTCCGGGCGATACGTTGCGCCTCGAGGTGGAGGTGACGTCCTTCCGCGAACCGGTCGGCAAAGCGCACGCACGCGCGCTGGTCGACGGCAAGCTGGCGTGCGAGGCTGACCTGACCTTTGCCCTCGGCGACGCGCAGTCCAGCGCCGCGTAGATCCCTTCGACTGCGCCTGCTGCGGCTGGCCGCGCGCCAGCTGACGCCCTGGGTGCCCGCGCCCCGCGAGTCGGTCCGCCGCGTGCTCCTCATGCGGCCCGACCACGTTGGCGACGTGCTCCTGAGTGCGCCCGCCGTGGCGTTACTGCGCGCCAGTCTGCCTCAGGCGCGGGTGACCTACCTTGTGGGCCCGTGGAGCGCCGCGGCGGCGCGTCATGGTCCACCGGTCGACGAGCTGCGCACGCTGGCGTTTCCCGGCTTCACCCGCCGCGCCAACGCCAATCTGCTGGCGCCGTATCTCACTCTGGCGCGCACGGCCGTCCGCCTGCGCGCCGAGCAGTACGACCTGGCCGTCGTCTTGCGCGGCGACCACTGGTGGGGGGCGCTGCTGGCGCTGGCGGCCGGTATACCGATCAGGGTCGGCGGTGACAGCCCCGAAACACGGCCGCTGTTGACACACGTCAGCTATCCCGCACGCGAGACGACATGGGCCGAGCAATCCCTCGACATCGCCCGCCTCGCCGTGCTGGCGGCCGACATCCAGCCGGTCGAGCCCAATCGCGACGACAGACAGTTCAACATCAATGACGCAGCACGCTCGGCGGCCGACCGTCTCTGGCAGCAACACGGCCTGGACGCGCGCCGCGTCGTCGGCATCCATCCCGCCGCCGGTGCGCCGCTCAAGAGCTGGCCGCATGAGCGGTGGGCCCGCCTCGCGGATCAGCTCGTCGCCACGGGACACGCCGTGGCGCTCATCGGTGCGCCCGACGACGCCGCGCTGCTGTCGACCGTCCAGGCCCACATGCACGCCTGCGCGGTCAGTCTGTGCGGGCAAGCCCTGGACGTCTCGGCCGCGCTGTATGCCCGCTGCGCTGTAGTGATCAGCGTCGACAGCGGCGCCGGTCACCTGGCCGCCGCGGTCGGCACCCCGACGGTGCGGCTGTACGGACCGGCCTCGGCGCGCATCTTCGGGCCGCTGTCGGCCAGTGCGCATCAGCGTGTGCTGACCACGGACGCGCTCGACTGCGCGCCGTGCGGCTCTCTCGAGTCGCCGCCCTGCGGCGCGCGAGTCTCGCCGGCGTGCATGCTCGCGCTGGATGTCGAGGACGTCATGAATGCGGTCAGGATCGAACTGGACCAGGGCTAGAATTCGGCGTATGCCGCCGCCATCCCGCATCCTGGTCGTCAAGCTGGCGACATTGGGCGACGTGCTGACGATGACGCCGACACTTCGCGCGCTGCGCACCACCTTTCCGGCGGCGCATCTTGGCGTCCTGACCACCCCTGGCGGTGCGCTCGCGCTGCGCGGACTGGACAGCTACGACCAGGTCATCACCTTCGACAAATACGCCTTCGACGCGCCGCTCGCCGCTGGAAAGCGCCTGCCAGGAGCGTTTGAGCTGGCGCGTCAGCTGCGCGCCGGGCGTTGGGACACGCTGGTGCTGCTGCACCACCTCACGACGCCCTTCGGCATCGCCAAGTACGCCGCGCTCAGCCTGGCCAGTGGCGCGCCGCGCCGCGTCGGCCTCGACAACGGCCGCGGTCGCTGGTTTCTCACCCACGCCGCCGTGGACCACGGCTTCGGCGTCCGACACGAGGTCGACTACGCCCTGGACGTGGTCGGCGTGCTCGGCGCACGCCATCCCGGCCAGCCGCGCCTGGAGCTGTGTGTGACGCCCGACGACGAGGCGTGGGCCGAGTCGCTGGTGCCGCGCGACGCGGTGCTCGTGGTGCCCGGCTCGGGCGCCTACTCGCGGGCGCGGCGCTGGTGGCCA
>JAFAWJ010000779.1 GCA_019242065.1 Chloroflexota bacterium | reverse complement strand
AGGTAGAAACGCGTTCCCTGGCCGTCGTCGCAGGTCGCGGTGCGACCGTAGGGTTGCGTCTCGGGCTCGGTGGCTGTGCCGCCCAGGGCGCGCACGCGCTCGACGGCGGCGGCGATGTCGTCCACTCGATACATCGGCACGATCCTCTGCTCCGCGTGTCCGCCGCTCAGTCCGGACATCGGCACGATGTCGGCGATGTTCCAGCCATCGGCAACCCGCCCCGGCGTGAACCGCAGCCCCAGCGCAGTGCCAAAGAATGCCCGCGCGCGCGCCGCGTCGCGCACTTCGAACGTGAGATAGGCCACGTCACCCTGGCGCACGTCTCGCGGCCTCGATCCTGGCAGGTCCGCCGGCCACTCGTGCACTGAAAACGACAGGCCCTGGTCGTCCGCGCAGCGCACAACCAGCCCGTAGGGCTCCTGCCGCGGCGTGCCCGTCCAGCCGCCCGCGGCGCGCACCCGCTCCAGGCTCGTGGCAATACTGTCCACCACGAAGCCCACATTGGCCGTCGAGGCCGCGACGTGTGGCGAGGGCACACCCTGCTCGGTGAGGAACTTCGTGACCTCGCCCAGCTCGGAGAGTCCCTGGGCCACGGATTGACCCTCGATCTGTCGGTAGGGGCCGGCGTCCGGCGTGACGGTCCAGCCCAGCACGCCGCTGAAAAAGCGCGTGGCGTAGGCCACATCCGGTACCCAGAGTGACACATAGATGATGTCGCCCTGCTGCAGGCGTTCAGACGTTTGAGAGGTTTGCAGAGTCATCGGTTGATCTCCTCGGGCGGGGCACATTCCGACGCCCCGCCCGACTACCAAGAGATCGGCGTCCGCTCAGAATTTGTCGAAGTGCGCAAACTCCGTCATAGGCTTGCGCGCCGCGGCGCCCTGTTTGGGCAGCGCCTTGCGCGCTTCGCGATCCGTGTGCCCGATCGCCACGATCACGGTCGCGCGCCGCTCTTCGGGAATCCCCAGCAGCTTCTTGGCCTCTGCCGGACCCTCATTCTTCAGGGTGGCAATCACCGAGCCAAGTCCGCACGCGCGAGCGGCGAGCGCCAGTCGCTCGGCCATGCGGCCCTCGTCGAGCGTGGCCTGGTCGCTGGCTGAGACCAGCAGCAACGAGACCGCCGAGGCACCGCCAGGTCGGGCGCCCCAGTCCGCGAACTTTTGCAGGGTCGACTTGTCGCGGACGACCACGATCTCCGTCGGCTGGCGGTTGCCACCCGTCGACGTCCAACGCCCGACCTCGAGGATCTCGTCGAGCGCGGCGTCGTCAACATCTTCAGGCGTGAACTCGCGCACGGCGCGCAACCCACGCAAAAACTTCAGGCTCGCTTCGTCAGTCACGCTCTGAAGCGTACAGCGCTCGATTGACGTGTTCCTTCCTTTAGATCCAAACTGAGGCACATCGGGCGTCGAAATAGTCAGTGAGGAGCAGGCGCTCCGGGAAAGGGGGAGGTCTGATGTCGGAAGACGACGGACCGCCAGTCGAGCAGCCGACCCAGCCTGTTGATTCAGAGTCCACTGAAGGTGCTGAAAGTGCTCGACCGGTCGTTACCCGCCGGGATTTCATCGCCGGTGCCGGTCTTGGCGTGGCGGCAACCGCCATTGTAGCTGGCGGCGTCACAGTCGCCACGCGGCAGGGTGCCCCGACCGTTCCAGCGCCGCAGCCCGTGGCCCAGACGGGCGCCGGTGGGGTGGTCGTGCAGGCGCCACCATCCGCGCCAAACACCTCGGCGCAGTCGCAAGGCCAGGCGCAGCCGCAAGGTCAGTCCCAGGCCACTGGCGAATTGCCGCAACACATGCGGCGCATCACGCTGAACATCGACGGCATCAACCACGACGTGGTCGTCGACGTGCGCGAAACGTTGTGGGCGACCACCTCGCAGAAGTTAGGACTCAACGGCATCAACCTTGGCTGCGATCGCGCTCAGTGCGGCGCGTGCACGGTGCTCATCGACGGCAAGGCCATCAATGGCTGCTCCGTCTACAGCGCGCGTCTCGGCCGCGGCCAGAAGATCCAGACGATCGCCAGCCTCCAGTCCGGACCTGGTGTCGACGGATTGCACCCCATTCAGCGCGCGTTCTGGATGCAGGGCGGCTTTCAGTGCGGCATCTGCACGCGCGGTTTCATCATGAGCACCTACGCGCTGTTGAGCGCCAACCCGAGTCCGTCGCGTGCGGAGGTCACCGAGGCGCTGTCCGGCAATATTTGCCGCTGCGGTGAGTACACCAAGGTGTTCGACGCGGTCGACGCCGCGGCCGCCGAGATCCAGAACCCGCCCGCCAAACCGCAGGTGGTTCTTGGTCCGCCGCCACCACACACCGGCAATCCGGCCACGACCAGCTATCAGTTCGCCAATCCACTGGGCTCCGACGAGTTCATCGGCGAGGTCAACAACGCCCTGGTCCAGATCGACGGTATCAACGGCGTCAGCGGCAACGCCACCCAGGCCACCGTCAGTTACTGGCCCGATCAGGTCAGCGACGATCAGATTCGCAAGGCGTTCTCCGACGCCGGCTACCCGGTCAAGTAGGGGGAAAGGAGAAGCCTGATGGCCATCCGCGACATCGACGCGATGCGCGTCCTGACAGATCCTGTCTTCGCGGCCACGCTGACCCCCGATGAGTGGGAAGCCCTGTCCACCAGCGTCGAGTGGAAGTCACTCGCGGAGGAGTACAGCGACGTCATTGCCGCCTCACTCCCCGCCCAGCCGATGGCGCAGATCGCGCCGCCAGTGCCTGGACCGAATCTCGGGGCACAGCAGACGCAGTTCCAGTACGTCGGCAAGAAGCAACTCCGCATTCAGGGCTTGGGAGTGGTGACCAACGTCGGCTGGTACACCGAGAATTTGAGCCGCGGCAACCAGTTGTGGATGACGACCCTGCGGAGTCCGAACCCACACGCCCACGTCAAGAGCGTCGATTCCTCCGACGCCGAAAAGATGCCCGGCGTGGCGATGGTCCTCCACCGCTTCAACATGCCGCGCGAGTACCAGAGCATCAAGATTGGCAGCGGTCCACCTGACCGGTTGCTGTTTCCGGAAGAAGTGTTCATGGTCGGCGACCCGGTGGCCGTCGTCCTGGCCGACTCGCAGGACATCGCCGACGAGGCCATGCGGCAGATCAAAGTTGAGTACGAGGTCCTGCCAGCGGCCACCAACTTCCTGGATTCGATGCAACCGGGTGCCCCTAAACAGTGGGACAACACGCTGGACGGCACGATCGTGGGCATCACCAAGCCGTTCCAGCGGGGTGATCCGCCGACGGCGATGACCAGCGCCGACGTCAGGGTCGATCACGTGGCCGTCAAGCCGGTCGAGCAGCATGTTGCTCTCGAACTGACCAACAGCCTGACCTGGTGGGAAAACGACCGACTGAACCAGATCTACACCAGCCAGGGGGCACACACCGTTCGCGCGGCGCTCGCCTCCGCATTGCGGCTGCCACTGAGCCAGGTGCGCGTCGTGCAGCAGGGCTATGTTGGCTCCGGCTACGGCTATCGCGGCAGCCTGGATATTCCGGAGATCCACGCGGCCATCGCCTCACGGTTGACGGGCCGACCGGTCAAGAACGTCTATACCCGCTACGAAGACTTCACCACGCGCACGCACCGGCCGACCTTCCGCAACGAAGTGCACATCGGCGTCAATAAAGACGGCACGATCACCGCCCTCCAGGCCAAGGTCATCGCCGACGTCGGCGCCGAACGCTCCACCGCCGCCTCCGGTGCCTGGTACGGCTTCCAGATGGCCTACAAGATTCCGAATCTCGGCCTTGAAGGCATCGACGTCATGACCAACCGCTACCTGGCGGGCGCCTATCGCTGCGTGTCGCATCCCAACGGTACCTTTGCGCTGGAGACCGCCATGGAGAAGGCGGCCTACGCCATCGGCATGGATCCGTACCAGTTCCGGCTGCAAAACCTGAACATGGACGGCAACGTCGACGCCAAACTGCCGTGGAGCAATCCGGGCATCAAGGACGTGCTCACCACCGCCGCCGACAAGATCGGCTGGACCCAGAAGTGGCACGCGGCGAAGGCGAACGAGGTTCGGCCGGGTGTGTTCCACGGGATCGGCATGGCGCTGCACACCTGCAGCCACGGCGCGGGCGGCGAGCCGGCCACCGGCCAGGTCCAGATCAACGGCGATGGCACCGTTCAGATCATCAGCGCCACGAACGAAATCGGCGAAGGCTCGCGCACGATGGTCAAGATCGTGGTGGCCGAAGCCCTGGGCGTGGCGTGGAACTCCGTCAACATCGTGCCGTACGTCGATACGGACCTGACCACCGATACGGGTGGCTCCGGTGGCAGCCGTCAGGTTGACTCTGGCGGTTGGGGTGCCTACGACGCGGCGCTGGATGCCAAACGGCAGTTGTTCGCGGCGACCGTTGCCCGGGCGCAAGCCGACGCCAGCAAGGCCAACAAAACCACCGACGTGGCGCCGGAGGACCTGTATATCGACGGCAAATTCATCAAGAGCACCCGCGACTCTTCACTCCAGTACACGATTTCGAGCATCGTCAACAGCACCGGCACGGCCATCGTCGGCAGCGGTGTCCATCGCAACGACGGCCGCTGGGAGCGCACCGCGTTTGCCGCGCACGCCGCGGAGGTCGAGGTCGACACGCTGCTCAGCACGGTCACCGTCACCAATTACGTCGCGGTCCACGACGTCGGTCGCGTGCTCAACGCCCTGGGCGCCGAGCAGCAGGTGGAAGGCGGCGTCACCATGGCGCTGGGCAGCACCCTGTACGAGGAGATGCTGACCGATCAGGCCACCGGTCTGCCGCTCAACGGCAACATGCTCGACTATCGGGTCCCGTCGATGAAGGACGTGCCCGACAAGATCAACGTGTTTTTCGTGGAAAATCCGAAAGAGTACGGTGTCTACGGCGCGCACGGATTGGGCGAGCCGCCCATGGGTCCGCCAGGTGCCACCATCGCCAACGCCGTGCACAACGCGGTCGGCGTGTGGTTCGACGAGCTTCCAATTACGCGGACACGGCTCGCGGCCGCCCTGAAGCAGTCGGCATAGCAGGTCGGCAGAGAAGGAGGAGAGACCAGATGAAACAGTTCGACCTCTACGAGCCGACGAGCGTCAGCGAGGCCGCCAGCCTGCTCAACCAGTTTGGTGCGGGAGCCAAAGTCGTCGCCGGCGGCAGTGATCTGCTCGGCGGCGTCATGAAAGACTGGGTCCAGGGCAAGGGGATGCCGCTGCCCGATCAGATCATCGACCTGACGACGATTGCCAATCTGACGGGCATCACTACCAGCAGCGACGGCGTGCACATCGGCGCGACGACGACGCTGAGCGACGTCATCAATTCGCCGGACGTGCAAAACAGCATTCCGTTGCTGTCGGCCGCGGCCTCCACGGTTGCCTCGCCGTTGATTCGTAACTTCGGCACGCTGGGCGGCAACATCAACCAGCGGCCGCGCTGCTGGTTCTTCCGTGGCGAAAATTTCAACTGTTACAAGAAGGGTGGCGACTTCTGCTACTCGGTCACCGGTGACAACCGCTATCACGCGATCATCGGTGGTGAGCTGTGCTATATCGTGCACCCGTCGGATACCTCGACGGCGCTGCTGGCGTTGAACGCGTCGGCGAATCTATCGGGTCCATCTGGCGATCGCACGGTGGCCTTCGATCAATATTTCCACGGGCCGCGCGAAGACGTGCTGACCGAAAACGTGCTCAAGCCCAACGAGATCATGACCGAGGTCGTGATTCCCACGCCGGCGGCCGGCGCGAAGATGGCCTGGAACAAGCTCAAGGACCGCCAGGTCTACGACTTCGCGGTGGTGTCAGTGGCGACGATCTTCACCGTGGACGGCAGCGGCAACTGGCAGGACGGCCGCATCACCCTGGGCGGCGTGGCGCCGGTCCCGTACCGCGCGCAGGTGGTGGAGGACGCTCTTAAAGGTAAGAACATCCAGCAAACTGTCAAGCAAGCCGCGGCGCAGATCCGGACTGTCGCCCGACCAATGAGTCTGAACGCCTATAAGATTGACCTGGTCCAGGCGCTGATCGAGCGGACGGTCTTACAGGCCCTTCAGTAATGGTTGGGGGGAGTTCGCGCATCATGCGCGCCCCAGCCGCGCTGCTCTATCCGCGGCCATGCGACGCAAGGCGATCAGCGCCTGGGATGACTGCAGCAAACGTCCGTGAATAATGGAGTTCGACGCGACGTAGCCGCCGTCTGGCGAGTGGTACCACGAGCTGCCTGAAAAGTTGGTGAGCGTGCCCCCCGCGCACTGCAGGATCACGCCCGCCGGAGCCACGTCCCACGGGCGCAGGTCCAATGCGGAGTAGCCGTGCAAACGGCCGGAGGCCACGTGGCACAGGGCCAGCGCTGGCGAGCCCATGATCCGCAGGGACGTGACGGCCGGGAGGATCGTGCTGACCACTGTCAGCATCTCCTTGCGCGCCTCAGGATCGCCCGGCCAGTCGACGGCCACCGCCGCGGCGGCCCAGGCTTCGGCACCATCGGCAAACTGGTCGACGACGATGCGGCGGCCGTTGCGGAATGCCCCGCGGCCGTCCAGGCCGGTGTACATGGCGTCACGCTCCGGCTCGTAGACCACACCGACTTTCCAGGCGCCATGTTGTAAGTAGCCGACACCCACCGCGTAATCCGGGTCGCGGTGCAGGTAGTTGAGGCTGCCGCAGATCGGATCGACGATCCACAGCGGATCGGCGCCGACGGGCATCGCCTCGTCCTCGGGGCCTTCCTCCGCAAGAATGGCCGTGTCGGGGAACTCGGTGCGAATGGCGTCGAGTATCGAATTCTGAACGATCAGCGACTGGGCAACGAACGGATCGCGGCTCCGCTTCCAGCTGAAGTACTGGCCGGGGTCGTCAATGGTCGCCCGCGCGATCTCGCCGCCGACGCGCGCCGCCCGCTCGGCGATGGCCAGGACTTTGTCGAGATCATTCACGAAAGAACTTTACGCGGCGACGGCTGTGTAGTCCGCGACGGCCGTCTCGTCGGTTCCAGCGGGCGCCGACGCGGCGTTGAAGACCCACGTCAGGACGACCGCCAGCACCAGGTTGACGATCAGCGCGTACAGCGCCGCGTAGCCGGGAATGATCGAGCCGCCCAACGACAGCGGATACACCGACGTAAAGTTCTGCGACACCGCCATTGCGGTCCCGACGATCATGCCCGCCGCCCAGCCGATCAGCAGCGCCCAGCGATGGAGCCAGCGCGTATACAGCCCGATCACGATCGTCGGCAGCACCTGGATGATCCACACGCCACCCAGCAACTGCAGGTTGATCGCGTACTGCGTCGGCAAAAAGATGATGAAGATCAGTGCCCCGAACTTCACTACCAGCGACGTCAGTTTGGCCACGGTGGACTCCTGCCGATCCGAAATCCCAGGATTGATGTACTCCCGCCAGATGTTGCGCGTGAACAGGTTCGCCGCCGCGATCGACATGATCGACGCTGGAACCAGCGCGCCAATCGCGATCGCGGCGAAGCCAAATCCCACAAACCACGACGGGAACATCTGCAGGAACAGTCCCGGCACCACCCACTGCGCACCGTACGGCGCCACCGGCTGGATGTTCGCCGCCAGCCCCATGAAGCCAAGCAGCGCGATCAGACCTAGCAAGAAGCTGTACGCCGGCAGCATCGCCGCGTTGCGTTTGATGGCGTGGCGGCTGTTGGAGCTCAGCACACCGGTGATGGAGTGCGGGTACATGAACAGCGCCAGCGCCGACCCGAGCGCGAGAGTGGAGTACGCGACAAACTGGCCGGGCGCCAGCAACACGCCCTGCGCCACGCCTTTGGCCTGCAAGGCGGTGTTGGCCGAGGTGAAGATATTGCCGAAGCCACCGAGTTTGATCGGGATGATGACGATCGCGGCAAACACGGTGATATAGATGATGACGTCCTTGACCAGCGCGATCATCGCCGGCGCCCGCAAGCCACTGAAATAGGTATAGGCGGCCAGGATGACGAAGGCGATGATCAGCGGTGCGTCACCCGGAATGCCCATCGCCGCCATGACGACGCTGATGCCCACCAACTGGAGCGCGATGTAGGGCATCGTCGCCAGAATGCCGGTAAAGGCGATCGCCAGCGCCAGACTCCGACTCGAATATCGGCCGCGCACGAAGTCCGCGCCCGTGATGTAGTGGTGCCGCCGCGCGACCGACCACATGCGCGGCATCACCACGAACACGAACGGGTAGACGATGATCGTGTATGGCACCGCGAAGAACCCGATCGCGCCGGTGCCAAACACCGCGGCGGGCACGGCGATAAACGTGTAGGCGGTATACAGGTCGCCGCCGAGCAAGAACCAGGTGACCACGGTGCCGAAGCGTCGGCCGGCCAGACCCCACTCGTTGAGCAGGTCCAGGTCACCGCGGCGCCAGCGGGACGCCAGGAAGCCCAGCACCGTGACCCCGACGAACATGACGATGAAGACCGTCAGCGCGACGACGTCCAGCATCAGTGGTACTCCTCCACGGGCGAGCCGCCGCCGTTGTCACTGGCGACCTCGCCCTCGGGCTCACGCGTCAGGAAGTACACCAGGGTAGTCAGAGCAGCCGAGATCAGGATCCAGAGGAACTGGTACCAGTAAAAGTACGGGAACCCGAACAGGACGGGCGTACCCGAGGCGTAGAACGGAATCCACAAGACGGCCACAAACGGAATCAACAGGAGGAGATACCACCAGCGCTTGGGCGAGCGGGGTTCCCCAGCCCGATCTGGAAGGCGGGCCATAGTGCCTCGCATCGTATCGCCGCCGTGCACGATCCTCAACGACACGAACGCGCTACGCTACACG
>JAFAWJ010000747.1 GCA_019242065.1 Chloroflexota bacterium | reverse complement strand
GCGCGAGTTCTCCGTCTGGCGCGATGGCCAGGCGATTTCCCTCACGCCGACTGAGTTCCGACTGCTGCATTACCTGATGCGGCACGCGGGGCGGGTGGTCAGCAGCCGGGCGCTGATGCAGCAGTTGTGGCGGGATGACCGTCCGTCGAATACCGATCCGTTGCGGGTGGCGATCCATCGGCTGCGGCGCAAGCTTGGCGATACGGCGACCCCGTCGGGCATGCTGCAGTCGGTCGCTGGCATCGGGATCATGCTCAAAACCGGCGCCGCCTAAAGTTCAACGGACCGCGCAAGTCGGTCCAAGACCCGCGCACTGCCAGGCGACGCACTTTCCGGATGGTCAATCGTGGTTCGGTAGGTCTCCGCCAACAATTGCGCCGAGGACCGTCCACGACTACCCACGCGTGAGCTGACCGATGCTGCCAGCGAGGTGAGCGGGGCGGGAGGCTCGCGAATGGGTACATCGGGTACATTAGCCGTGCATGAGCGATCCGCAGGCCGCGATCAACGCCCCGCAGACGCGCGATGCCATCTTTCTGGTCCTGGCCCTCACTCCAGGCACGGCGCACGCCGAACAAACGCGCCGGGTGCTCGGTCAGCTCGACGCCCTCGTTCGCGCGGTCGGCGCCCGCGATATCGACTGCAACCTGTCGTTGGCGGTGGCATTCGGCTCCGCCGCGTGGGACAGCCTCTTTGGTCAACCACGCCCGGCCGACCTGCATCCTTTCCGTGAGCTGCGCGCCGGCAATCGCGTGGCGCCGTCGACACCCGGGGACATGCTGTTCCACATTCGCGCCGAACGCTTCGACGTGTGTTTCGAGCTTGCGGCGCAAATCGTGGCCCGCCTCGCCGATAGCGCCACGACCGTAGACGAAACGCACGGGTTCCGGTACTTCGACGATCGCGACCTCACCGGTTTCGTCGACGGGACCGAAAATCCGACCGGAACCGAAAGCATCGAAGCCACGATCGTGGGTGACGAAGATCCGGCCTTTGCCGGTGGTAGCTACGTGATGGTGCAGAAGTATCTGCACAACATCACGGCGTGGAACCGGCTGCCGACCGAAACGCAAGAGGGCATCATCGGGCGCACGAAACTGAACGACATCGAGCTGGACGACACCGTCAAGCCGACGTACGCCCACAACGCGCTGACGACGCTGGTCGAGAACGGCAACGAAGTGAAAATCCTGCGACACAACATGCCCTTCGGCCAGGCGACGATCGGCGATTCCGGGACGTATTTCATCGGCTACGCGCGCTCGCTCCACCCGTTGGAGACCATGCTGGAAAACATGGTCCTTGGTGTACCGCCGGGGAATTACGATCACCTGCTGGATTTCACACATCCGGTGACCGGCACGAATTTCTTTGCACCATCCGTCCAGTTTCTGAGCGGGCTCGCGAATGGGCAGCCTGTGCAGCTGCTGCCACCGGCGTCGGCGCCGGCGCAGGCGCGCACGAGTCCAGATCGCGCGGGCACGCTGTCGATCGGCAGCCTGAAGG
Source organism: Chloroflexota bacterium (assembly GCA_019242065.1). Next base: position 11,353 of record JAFAWJ010000747.1, on the reverse strand, counting down.
GAGTTCCGCAACATGAATAATCTTCACCGAGAGCTGGCGCCCATCTCCGACGAGGCATGGTCGCAAATCGAAGACGAAGCCACGCGAACACTGAAGCGGCACCTCGCGGCGCGGCGGGTGGTGGACGTCCAGGGTCCGTCAGGATTTGGGCTGTCCGCGGTGGGGACGGGGCACATCGTCCGTCTCGAGCCGCCCCTGGAGTCGGTGCGCGCCGCGGCACGCGAGGTGCAGCCCGTGATCGAGCTGCTCACGCCGTTCGAGCTGGATCGACAGGCGATCGACGACGTCGAGCGCGGTGCGCAGGACTCGGACTGGCAGCCGGTCAAGGACGCGGCGCGCCAGCTGGCGTTCGCCGAGGATCGGGCCGTGTTCGAAGGCTACGCCGCCGGGCACATTGGCGGTATCCGTCAGGGAACGAGCAACCCGATCAAGACGCTGCCCGCCAACGCGGTGGACTACCCGCGCGTCTTCGCCGAGGCGATCAGCCAGCTACGGCTGGTAGGTGTCAACGGTCCGTACCAGGCGGTGCTCAGCGCGGACGTGTATACCCAGGTTGCCGAAGCCAGTGACCATGGCTACCCGCTGCTCGAGCACATTCGGCGGCTGGTGGGCGACGAGATTATCTGGGCCCCCGCGATCCGCGGTGCGTTCGTGTTGAGCACGCGGGGCGGCGATTTTGCGTTGCATCTCGGCCAGGACGTGGCGATCGGCTACTCGAGCCACACCGAAACGTCCGTACAACTGTACTTGCAGGAATCGTTCACGTTTCTGTTACTGACCGCGGAGGCTGCGGTGGCAATCGAACCGTATACAGCCAGCTAACCTTCAGTTAACATAGGGTGCGGTTCGATGCTCGGGTCGCCGCTTACCCTTGTTCCAGACGCCGGATAGGCCGGCTGCCCGCCCGCCGTGATCCAATCGTCTGATCGTCCCGCGTCGTCACCCGCCAGCATCGGCGAACGCCTGGGTTCGGTCGTGCACGTCGGGGGTGGTTCGGCGGCCGTCGCGAACCGACGCAGCGGGCACTTTTCGCGCAAGCGCGCTCGCGAGCTTGGGCTCGGCTACGCGATGCTGGCGCCGGCGGTCATCCTGCTGCTGGTCTTCGAAGTTTTTCCGATCCTGTATGGCGTCTACATCAGCACGTGCGACTGGCGTCTGACGTGCACGCAATTCGTCGGCGCCGACAACTACCTCTCAGCATTGACGACCGCCAGCACATGGCATTCGCTGCTGGTCACCGCGACCTATGCGCTGGTATCCGTCCCGCTCCAGTTGGGCATCGGGCTGTGGATTGCCTATCTGCTGTACCAGAAGGTGCGTGGGCAGAACTTCTTTCGCACCGTGCTGTTTCTGCCGTACATCACCTCGACGGTGGCCTCCGCGGCCATCTGGAGTTATCTCTACAGTCCCGATAACGGGGTCCTCAACGGAATCCTCAAGACAGTTGGACTGACGCCGCAGCACTGGCTCACCGAACCGAAGGGCGTTTTCGCGCTGATGGCGGCGAGTTTCGGCGTGGCGCTGCCCACGTGGGCGGCTGGTCCAAGTCTCGCGCTGGTGTCGCTGATCGCGTTCACCACGTGGGTGTTCGTCGGCTACGACATTGCCATTTTCCTGGCTGGACTGGGCAATATTCCGACCGAGCTGTACGACGCAGCCAAGGTGGACGGGGCCAGTGGCTGGACGCTGTTCCGCTCGATCACGATTCCGCTGCTGTCGCCGACGACGTATTTTCTGCTGATCTTCACGGTGATTGGGACCTTCAAGGCCTTCAACCACGTGTGGGTGATGACCGAGGGTGGGCCTGGGGATGCGACGACGACGACCAGCGTGCTGATTTTTCAACAGCTGTACCAGGCGAATCGCTACGGCTACGCGGCGGCGTTGTCGTTCATTCTGTTCGCGGTCATTTTGTTGTTGACGCTGATTCAGAATCAGATCGCCGGGCGGCGGGTGATCTACGAGTAGGGCGCACCCGCGATGCCAAAGATCTTCCCCAAGTCGAGTTCGAACACTGACAATGCCAACGCCATCAGCGCCAATGGCATCGCCAGCGCCGACATGACCTCTGACGCGAGCGTCAGCCGCGACAACGGCATCAGTGCCATGGCCTATCCGACCCGAGACGACTCGGTGACGCTCAGGGCGAGATCCAGACCGAAGCTTTCGATGGGTCGGATTGCGATCTACGCGGTTTTGATCCTGGGGGCCCTGTTGAGCATGTTGCCCTTTGTGTACATGCTGCTCACCGCCTTCAAAAGTTACGGCGACGTCGTCAACAACAATCAGTGGCCCTGGCCGCCCTTTGGCACCGAAGCCCCACAGTTCGGTAATTTTCCGGCGGCGATCCAGCAAATTGGCTTCGACCGCCAGCTGGGAGTGCCGCTGTTCTTCCGCTACTTCGTCAACAGCGTGGTCGTCACCACCGCCATCGTCCTCGGCACGCTCGTCACTTCAATTCTGGCCGCCTACGCCCTCGCCCGACTGGACTTGCCGGGCAAGGGCCTGCTCTTCGTCGCCGTGCTGGCGGTGATCATGGTGCCCGAGGACGCGACGCTCGTGCCGAAGGTCGTCATGATTTACAACCTGCACTGGTACAACACGTACTGGGCGTTGATCGTGCCGTTCACGGTCAACGTGGTGGCCATTTTTCTGCTGCGCCAGTTCTTCATGCAGATTCCCAAGGAACTGTTCGAGGCAGCGGTCATGGATGGCATGGGCCACCTGCGCTATTTGTGGTCGATCGTCGTGCCGCTCAGTCGACCGGCGGTCCTGACCGTGGCGCTGCTGAACTTTATCTGGTCGTGGGACAGTTTCAAGTGGCCGCTCCTTGTGACGCGCGACACCAATCTGCGCGTACTCGGAGTTGGACTCCAGCAATTCAAGACCGGCGAAGGAGCGACCAATACGCAGGAGCTGATGGTGTTCGCCACCCTGGTGGTCCTGCCGGTGCTGATCCTGTATTTCCTCTTGCAGCGACAATTCCGTGAAGCCGTCACGACAATCGGCATCAAAGGTTAGAAAAGGACGGGACTCCCGTATGCGCGCACTCTCTCGGATCCATGTGTATGTGACGGCTGTCGTGACGGTCTCGATGGTGGTGATGGCGTGCAGCTCGCCGGCCACCAACGCGCCGTCTGCCGCGCCGACCGGCGCCGCGGCCCAGTCCACTCCAGCCGCGGCGGCAGCAGGGGCGCCGACGACGGCCGCCCAGGTGGCGATCAGCAATCCGCCCACCACCTCCGACATGGTCGACGCCATCCAGTTGCAGGGCAAGAACGTCGAGGTCACCTACTGGCACAACCGCCCGCAGCAGGACCAGGACTTGCTGCAGAGCATGCTGGACGACTTCAACAAGAACAATCCGTATGGCATTACCGCGCATGCGGAGATCGCCGGCGCCGGCTATCCAGACGTCTACAACAAGGTCAATGCCGCGATCCAGGCCGGACAACCGCCGGAGATGTCGGTGGCGTACCAGAATCAAGCGGCCTTTTATCGCGCCGAAAACGCGGTCATCGACCTGACGCCGTTCCTCAACAGCTCGAAGTACGGCCTCAGCCAGGACGACCTGCACGACTACTTCCAGGCCTTTTTAGACAGCGACAAGAACCCGCAGTTCAGCGGCGAGCGCCTGGGCTTCCCGACGCAGCGCTCGATGGACGTCATGTACTACAACTCCGACTGGCTCAAGCAGCTGGGCTACGACGCGCCGCCCACGGACTGGAAGTCCTGGGAAGACGCCGCCTGCAAGGCGAGCGATGGTCAGAACAAGTACGGCTGGGCGGTGCAGCACGATGCCTCCACGTTTGCCGCGCTCGTCTTCGGGCACGGCGGGCAGATCCTGGCGGACGATGGTCAGTCGTACGTGTTCAACAGTCAGGCGGGCGTCGACAGCCTGGCCATGATGCAGCGGATGTTCAAGAACAAGTGCGCGGCAGAAGTGCCCACCAGCGAGAAAAATGGCGAGCAGAACCGCTTCGGGGCGGGCAACGCGCTGTTCGTATTTGGCAGCTCGTCAGGCTTGCCCTTCTATCAGCAGGCGGTCACCAGTGGTGGCAACTTCCAGTGGAGCATCGACATGCCGCCGATCAGCGGTCAGCCGGCGATCAACCTGTATGGCGCCAGCATCTCGGTGTACAAGACGACGCCCGAAAAGGAGCTGGCGTCGTGGCTAGTGCTGAAGTACCTGGGCGAGAAGGCGCAGACGACCAAGTGGGCAATCAACACGGGCTACTTGCCGGTCCGACAGAGCGCTAAGCAGGACGTGATCGACGCGTACAAAGCTGATCCAAAGTGGGGGCCGGTCGCCGATTCGTACGCCAAGATGTTCGACTGGGCGCAATATTCAAAGGTCGAGTCACCGGTGGCTGGCTATGACCCGGTGCGCGACCTGATCGACAAGGACGTGATGACGCGGGTGATGACGGACTCTGAAACCGACCCGAAACAGATCCTGGACGACGTTGTGGCGCAGGCGAATCAGATCCTGCAAGAGAACGCCCCCAAGAAGTAAACACCCCGACCCCCCTTTTTTGCGGGTGGGTATACTCGGACGTATTCTGGTCTGAATCAGGTACCCGGGGGGAGCAAGTTCGTGCGTACCGAGTTCGATGACCGCCCAGTGCGGTCGCATGTCAAAGCTGAGAGTCTCGGCCGTCGAGCGTTCTTGCGTCTCTCTGCTGGCGTGGTGTTGGTCGGGAGCGCGGGCCTCCTGGCCGCCTGCAGCACGGGCGCGCCAGCCGGCCAGGCAGGGCCGGCGACGCCGGCGACCGGAGCCCAGTCGAGCGGCGCGGCCAGTACGGCACCCACCGTCAGCGCGGCCGCCGGCGCCAATGTCAAAGCCATCGTGCCCACGTACATGCCGCCGACCCTGCCCTTCAAGGCCGACCTGCCCGGCGACCCCAGCAAGGGCATCGACGATGGCTACCTGACGTTCCCGGCCAACCCGTACCAGTCGGTGACCGATACCGTTGGCACGGGCAAGGACATCAACGTCTTCAGCGGGTCCGCCTGGCCGCCCTTCACACCGCTCGATCAGAACCCGGTCATCGCCGAGATGAACAAGCGGATGAACGTCAACCTCAAGTTGAACATCAGCACGTTCGCGGACTACCCGGTCAAATACAACACGATGATCACCGGCGGCGACCTGCCCGACGTGGTGTGGATCGGCGCCACCCCCAACCTGGTCGACTTCCTCAAGAACGGTTTCGCCGACCTCACGCCGTACCTGGCGGGCGACGCCGTCAAGGACTATCCGAATCTGGCCGCGCTGCGCGCCGAGACCTGGAAAGGCGCGATCTTTGGCGGCGCCATCATGGGCCTGCCCAGCCCGCTGGGTGCGATGGGCCAGACGATGATCGTGAACCAGAGCCGTTGGGATACCGAGGTGGGCGCGGGCGCCGTCCCCAAGGACCCGGACGACTTCAAGAAGATGCTGCAGCAGCTCACCGACGCCAACAACAACAAGTGGGGCATCGCCTCGAACAGCACCGATCCGTACGGCACCACCAACGGCTGGTTCGCCATGATGTTCGGGGCTCCGAACGGGTGGGGCATGGTGAATGGCAAGCTCACCAACTACCGTGAGGGCGACCCGTACAAACAGTCCATTAGCTATCTGCGCGACCTGGTCCAGGCGGGTGTGTTCCATCCCAAGTCGCCGACCTATGACGGGGTGGCCAGCAAATCAGACCAGGCGGCCGGCCAGTTCGCGGTAACCGCGGGCAGCAACGCGTTCTACGGCAACTTCGTGGACATGTGGAACCGCGGCGTGGCCCTCAACCCGCCGGTAAAGATGGACGTGATCCGACCCATTCCAGCGGCCGCCGGTCAAACGCCCACCTACTGGCTGAGCCCGTGGATCTGGCCGCGCAGCCCTATAACGGGGCCCGGCATCTGGGCGTTCAAGAAGGCAGATCCTGATCGCATCAAAGAGCTGCTGCGGGTATGGAACTGGATCGCCGGCCCGTTCGGCAGCCAGGAGCGGCTACTGTGGGAGTACGGCGTCGAGGGCACCGATTGGACGCGGAACGACAAGGGTGATCTGGTCACCACGCAGCGCGGGCCAGCCGACAGCACCTTCCTGGCCATTCGCTTCGGGCCGCACAGCTACGATCCGCTCTACAACCCTGGTACCCCCGACTACGCTACCGCGATGAACGCCGACGAGGTGGCCATGCTGCCCCTCGGCACCTACGATGCCACGCTGGGCGTGTTCTCACAGACCGACGCCAACAAATCGGTGCCGTTGAGCAACGCGTTCCAGTCGGTCATGGTCGATATCGTGGCCGGTCGCCGACCGGTGTCTGACTACGACCAGGCGATCAGCGATTGGCGCAGCAACGGCGGCGACCAGATCCGTTCGGAGTACGAAGCCGGAATCGCTGCCGCGCAATAAACTCATCACTGGAGGGGCGTATGGCGACCGTCACCGGCGAACGTCTCAGCGCGGAGGCCGCGGCGGCCGAGTACGCGGGACGCGTACGCCCAGCGACCAGTGAGTCCACCTTCTGGAAACGCGTGCGGCGCGACAAGGCGATGCTGCTCATGGCGTTGCCAGGCGTGCTGTACCTGCTGGTGTTCGTCTATATCCCGCAGTTGGGCAACATCATTGCCTTCCAGAACTACGTGCCGTACCTGGGCTTTGCCAGCCCGTTCGTCGGGTTCGACAATTTCCGCACCCTGTTCGCCGACCCGGTGTTCTGGAGCTCGGTGGTCAATACCATCGTCATCTCGGGGCTGGAGCTGATCCTGTACTTCCCGGTACCGATCATGCTGGCGCTGCTGCTCAACAGCCTGATCAGCCTGCCGGTGCGGCGCACGGTCCAGAGCATCGTGTATCTGCCGCACTTCATCTCCTGGGTCATCATCGTGGCACTCTTCCAGCAGGTGCTGGGCGGCACCGGCATCCTGGACCACTTCATGCGGTCGATCGGCCAGCAGCCGGTCAACCTGCTCGCGAGTCCACCGCTCTTCAAGTGGATGATGACCGTTGAGACGATCTGGAAAGAGACGGGGTGGGGCACCATCATCTATCTGGCCGCGCTGCTCAGTATCGACGTGACGCTGTACGAAGCCGCGGCGGTTGACGGTGCGGGCCCATGGCGACGCCTGTGGCACGTCACGCTGCCGGGCATCGTCGACGTCACGATCCTGCTGTTCATCCTGCGCCTGGGCGCCCTGCTGACCGTCGGGTTCGAGCAGATCCTGCTCCAGCAGAACGCGGTCGGCGAAGCGGCCGGTGAAGTGCTCGACACGTTCGTGTACTTCCATGGCATCGCCGCGGGGCAGTGGGCGCCTGCGGCCGCCGCCGGGCTCATCAAGGGCATCGTGGGATTGGCGATCGTCCTGGGCGCCAACAAAGTGGCGCACTTCTTCGGTCAGCAGGGGGTGCTCTCCTGATGGCCTCGCAAGTGGCGCGGCCAGCGTGGATGGAGCGGCCCAGTCGGGTCACGCTCACCGGCAAGTTCATCGCCCTGGCGCTGATCGTGATCGTCGTCGTCTACCCCTTCATGAGCGTGATCGCGACGAGCCTGGCCAGCGACCAGGACATCACCGAGGGCGGCGGCATGGTGCTCTGGCCCATGCACCCCTCGTGGAACGCCTACGGCACCATCTTCAGCGGAGGCGCGGTGGCCCAGTCGATCTGGGTGAGCGTGGCCATCACGGTCGTCGGCACGGCCCTCAGCATGGTGATCACCACGACGCTGGCGTACGCGGTCAGCCGCCCGATCATCTTTGGGCGCGTGATCCTGGTGATGGCGCTGCTGACGTTGCTCTTTCCCCCGGGCATCATCCCCAGCTATCTGGTGGTCAAACAGCTTGGCCTGCTCAACAACTACGCATCCCTGATTCTCCCGGTCATGGTGAACGCCTTCAATTTCGTGGTGCTGCGGCAATTCTTCATGAGCATTCCGCAGGAGCTGACCGACAGCGCGCGCATCGACGGCGCCACGGATTTCGGCATTCTGCTGAAGATCATCCTGCCGCTGTCGAAACCGGTGCTGGCAGTCGTCGCGCTGTTCTATGCCGTGACCACGTACTGGAACTCGTTCTTCCCAGCGCTGCTGTACCTGAGCGACAACTCCAAGTGGCCGCTGCAGCTGGTCGCCCGCCAGTATGTCCTGCAGGGTTCGCCGATGCTCGGCGCGACGGCCTACGGCGCGGCCTCGTCGGCGCCGCCGCCTGCCCAATCCCTACAGATGGCGGTGGTCGTCGTGGCCATTGTGCCCATCCTGATCGTGTATCCGTTCCTGCAGCGGTACTTCACCCAGGGTGTACTCGCCGGCGCCGTCAAGGGCTAGTCTGGGGCATCTCCGGGCGCCTGCCGTCGACCATGATCTGCTCCAGCATGGGATGCACCAGGTCGGGCCTGGCGTTGGGCTGCAGCGGATCGACGACGTCGTGAAAGAGCTTGAGCTGGCGCGGAAAACGGTACGTCTGGACTGACGAGGCGCCGTTGGCGATCCATCTTCTGACCAGGGTGTCCGACGCCGAGTTGCTGACGGCGTAATCCGCGTCGTTGGAGATCATCCAGATGCGTTGGGCGGCGGGTCGCTCGGTGCGCGCCACGTCCATCAGGCGCAGACCCAGGCGCTGGGTGGCGACGAGAGCGTGCGTGGCGAAGCGCGGATAGGCGTACGGTGGGCCAGGCAGCTTCTCTTTCACGCGCGGGTCCCACCACATGAACATGTTGGGGAAGGCGCCCATCGCGCCGAAGATCGCGCCGGTGGTGCTGTACGGGAGCTTGGGCAGGCCGAGGGCGGGAGCGATAGGGGCGGCGAGGGCCACGGGGCGGTACTGGGCGGCCCAGATGGCCTGGATGCCGCCCATCGAGATGCCCGTGACGGTGACTTCGTCGGCGAGGCCGGCGGCCAGGTCGACGGCTTCGGCGGTGACTTCGACCAGGTCGCGGACGGTGAGGTTGGCGAGGTCCGTGCTCATCCGGTCGCGGTAGCCGTGGTAGGTCACCCGCGGGGTGAGGACGGCGTAGCCGCGCGCGATGAACCGCTGGCCGAGGGCTTCGAACTGACGCGGGGCGTTGGTGAGACCGTGGAAAAAGACGACGGCGCGCTCGGCGCGGTGGCCTGGGGTGATCAGGCGTGCGCGCGAGAGCGGGTCGATGGCTGGGGTGTCGAGCTCGAGTTGAGCGGCGAAGCGGGTGCAGGCCTCCTCGTAGGAGCTCGCAGGATTCGGCGCGACCATCAACTCAGCAGCAGGGTTCATTCCTGCACGAGGCTATCAGCTATCAACTAGGCGTAGAGATTGCTGACGATGTCGGTCGCGGCGCCCGTCATGATCGTTTCGTGGCTGGTCAGGATGCTCGCCAGGGTTGAGCCGGAGGCGAAGTCGCGGTGCTCGGCGTTGGCCACCCCCAGCCACTGGGTGGCGCGGGCGTCCACGTTGCCCAGGACATAGCTGGCGATCGGCACGCATGCGGCGGGCGCGTACAGACAGTCGCCTTCGTTGCCCCAGGCGGTGACCCGGATGCCCGCCGCCGCCAGGTGACTCACCCGCGTCGCATTGTCGCGCGCGGTCTGATCCCAGGCCGAATACAGTCCCGCCAGATAGCCGCTGACCGGCCCATCGGCGCAAAAGCCCGTATCCACGCAGGCATCCACCGACGTCGCCGGGGCCCCGCCCAGCGGACTATCAAGCGTCACCACGTCGGTCACTTCGGACATCGGATTGTCCGACAGCGCATGAAACGCGACGAGCCCGCCCAGGCTGTGGCCGATGACCACGATGCGCCCCGTCGCGCCGCACTGCGAGCGCAACAGATAGATCGTGTCGAGCAAGCGCCGCTCGCTGGTACCGAAGTCCTGGCCCGTATCTCCGCCCGAGTAGTCGAGCGGCTGACACGTCTGCGCGTTCCAGCCCAGATAGCTGTACTGCGCGTACGACGTCGTCGGGTCATGCGCGGTTAGCGCCGCCCGCAGGGGAGCGAAGTCGAGCGTGGCCCCGGCCAGCGTGCTGCCGTAGCCGCCGACGAGCAGGACCGTCGTGTGCGACTGATTGGGCGCCGAGGCTGCCAGCGCCTGGGCCGGCAGCAGGACGAACGAAGCGAGCATGGCCAGGACCAGCAGGAGTCGGCGCGCGTACATCGGGAAACGCCGCGAACTATGCCGAAGCCCGGCACGCCCGACAAGAAAACGTGTGAGCCGCGCCTGAGCAGGTCACGCGCCACACTGAGCGGGCACATCTGGACTCGGATTGAGCCATGGTTGAGCAGGCACGAGAGCACCGTGATGGTATGGTCGCAACATCCAGGCTGAGCTCCGTTGAGCCCGGAGGTCTGTCGCCGACTCAGATCCCCGAACCACCGCTTTCTCGGTTTCTGTTCGCCGACACCCGCCTGGCGTGGTTCTGGCTGATCGTGCGCGTGTATACCGGCTGGCAGTGGCTGCAGGCCGGCTTCGAGAAGGTTCAGAATCCCGCGTGGTTTGGCCCCAACGCGGGCGGCGCCCTGGCCGGGTTCGTGAATGGCGCACTGCAGAAATCCACCAGCGGTCCGGACGTGACGGACTGGTATGCCGCCTTTTTGCAGGCCATCGTCCTGCCGCACGCGGCGCTGTTCTCCAACGTGGTGGCGATCGGCGAGCTGCTGGTTGGCCTGGGGCTGATCTTCGGCGCCTTGACGGGCATCGCCGCGTTCTTCGGCACGGTGATGAACGCGAACTACCTGTTCGCGGGGACGCTGAGCACCAATCCGCTGTTGTTCATTCTGGGGACGTGGATCGTCCTGGCCTGGCGCGTGGCGGGTTGGTATGGACTGGATCGCTGGCTGCTGCCGATCCTGGGCACACCGTGGGCGCCCGGCCGCCTCAAGCAGCGCTCGTGAGCAAATAGTCAGTCCGAGACTGGAGGCTGAAGCAAGGCCCGTGGCAGTTCTACGAATCCTCAACGGTTCAGGAGACACGAGCGTTTCCTGGGATCCCGAACGGTTGGCGGCGGCCGACCCCGAGGCGGAGGCGGCGGTTGCCGAGGCCGAGCGCCTGTTTGCGCAGGCACGCGCGGACGGCGCGGTGGCCTTCCGAATCAACGCGGATCGGCCGGCGACGAAGCTCGAGGAGTTCGATCCTGCCGCCGACGAGATCCTCATCGTCCCCCCGATGGTCGGAGGGTAAGCTAAGGCAAAGGCCTGTGGGTCTTACTCCTTCTTGCCGGCGTCGGCCGTGAGTTTTTCGATCATCTCGTCGGTGAGCGCCAGGCGGAGGACTCTGCCATCCAGTGGGGCAAGTTTTTCCAGGAGCGGCGCTTCGTTTGCCTGGGTGACGAGCACCACCACGGCGGAGGAACCTGGCTTCAGCGCGCGGCCGAGATCGCGCACGTAGCGATCGGGAATTCC
>JAFAWJ010000192.1 GCA_019242065.1 Chloroflexota bacterium | reverse complement strand
ACTGGCGCGTCCCTCTTCCCAGGTGCGCCAGTAGGCCGCGTAGCCCTCCTGGCCTTCCGCGCCACCCAGCGCATTCATACCCTGGCTCGCCGCGGACAGCACGTTACCGGCGTACCAGAACGGCGGGATTGGTTTCTGGAGCGGCCGATGGTGTAGGGGCACGTCAGCGAATGAATAAAACTGACCGGAATAATCGAGCCTCCCCTCGAGTAGCCCCTGCATAAGGAGCTCCAGGCTCTCCTTGTACCGCTCGCGCGATTGCATGGGATCCAGTCCGAACCACTCGTGCTCGACATCCCGCACACCGCGACCAACGCCCGGCTCGAACCGACCGCCCGAGAGTTGGTCCAGCATGCAGATCTCTTGAATGAGTCGCACGGGGTGATAGAGCGGCAGGCACAACACCATCGACCCGAGACGGATGCGCGAGGTGTGTCGCGCGACCGCGGCAAGAAAAACGGTCGGTGAGGGCGCCATATCCAGGGGCGTCAGGTGGTGCTCGGCGACGTGATAGCGCCCGAATCCGAGCCGTTCGGCCTCAGCCACATACTGGATGCGCTCTTCGTATTGCTGCTGAAGCGGCACCACGTCGAGATCTTGCTGCTCGAAGTGATCCCAGACGCCGAACTCAAGCTGCATTGCGAGCCCCTCGATCCAGTCTCCTGCGCATCCCGCCGTGCCTCATGCTTCCAGCCATGCTTCCGTGGGCACCAGCCGTTCCTCGACCGCGTAGCGCAAGCCATGTACGTGCGAGCTCATAAGCACCGCCGGGACCGTGCTTGCCACGGTGATAGCCCAGGATTCGTCCAGGATTGTCTTGCGGATGGCCGCGTAGATGGCCGTTTGCTGCGCCGGATCGGTTTCGGTATCGAGTCTCCGCATGAGCGCCGTGTACGCGTCACTGCGAAAATTCGACCAGTTGGTGCCGGCGGCGCTGTACAACGGGTTGCCATCCTCCATCGTTGGATGCAATTGGCCGAACAGCGTTGCAAGCGTGATCATACCGTTATAGCTCACGTTGCGGATGCTGGTGTTGGTCGTGACCGGGTCCAGCGGTTTAAGGTTCAAACTAACGCCGATCTTGGCCAGGTCCGACTGGTAGATCTGGGCCGTGCTCCCGGCTTCGTTTGACGCGTTGGAATAGTTGAAGTCGATGCTGAGATTGGTCACTCCGCTGGCGGCAACCAGCGCACGCGCCTTATCCAGGTCGAACGTGTAAAAGTGATCGTCCGCGGCATCGTAGGCCGGCGAGGAGGGCGCAAACGGCAGATCGACGGGACTGGTGAGCCCCTGGTACACGGAGTCTGCGATGCGCTGGCGATCGAGGGCGTATTGGAGTGCCTGCCGGAACGCTTTATTGTCCAGGGGTGGGTTCGCGGTATTCAGCGCAAACTCGGCACGGCTTCCAGAAAGCTGGTTGATGAGTACCTGGTAGGTGGGATCCTTCTTCAATCGAACGATGTCGCTGATGGATGGACCATCGGCAACGTCGAGTGCCCCGCTTTCCAGGGCAACGCTCATGGCCTGCTGATCGCTGAACACAGGGAGAGTGTAGTTGTCGACGTACGGAAACCCGGTGCGCCAGTACTGTGGGTGCCTGGTGAACGACAGGTGGTCGCCCTGTCGCCACTCGACGAATTTGAAGGGCCCGGTGCCGACGGGAGTTGTTGCTGGATCCGAGCTCTGGGCAGTAACCGGATCGATGATCGGCATAAGCGCCAACATGTCCCAGACCTGGAGCCAGGGGCCGTCAGCAGAGGCGATCAGGGTGTATTTGTCCGGAGCCTCGACGCTGGTCAGCTGACGCGTCATGGACTGGAAGGCGGTGAACTTCGGCTGCTGCCCGCGCTGGATGTTCCACTTCACATCGTCGCTGGTCAGCTCGCGTCCTGTGTGAAACGCCACCCCATGCCGCAGGTGAAGGGTGATCTGCGTCTGGTCGTTGTTCATCTCCCAGCTCTCGGCCAGCATCGGCAGCGGGTTGAGCTTCTCGTCGTACTGGATCAGCTGCTCGAACATCGGCGTGAGGGTTTCCCCGAAAATGCCGGTAATGTACGGGTCGAGGGATACGGGATCACCGAGGATTCCCATGCGCAGCGTGCCACCACGATTGGGCTGGCTCGACGCGGTTGTGCTGTTCTGGGGCGCCGTCGGTGCTGCGTTCGGAGCAGCGGTTGGCGTTGCGCCCTGCCCACTCAGGGTGCGTGTGCCTGGCGCGACCGGCGCACACGCCGCCAGCGCAACAGACGCGCTGCCTGCCGCGAGCATTCGCAGGGCCGTGCGACGAGATAGTGTCATGACGACCTCCCCAACTCGAATCAGCCGTCGAGCCTGCCCAGACCCATTTCCAACAAATCGAATGCGCGTACAACATCGGCCAGCACCTCCCTGGTGACGAGTTTTGGGCTGCCTCCAGAGAGCAGCCGCAGGCCGAAGGTCTCGCCTGCCGCCGCCATCACTCCCATGAGCGCGCGCGAAGCGCTGAGTGCCGCGACATCACCCAACCCGCCCGCTTCGGACTTCAGGACTCCCGCGAGCGAGAGTGCCTGCCGAGCGTAGAGCTCGCGTCGATAACGCTGCAGTGCGGGGCTACCCTGTACGACGCGGAACCAGGCCAGGTCGGTTTCGCGGCGGTGCCGATCCAGAAGCACGAGGGCCATGTCGCGGAAGCCTGCCACGACGCTGGTGCCATACGGGCGGTCGCGAACCGCCTCGATGAGCGCGAGTTCACGCTCGCGATCTTCATTGAAGACAAGGCTTTCCTTGGTGGGAAAATAGTTGAAGACCGTGGGCTCCGAGACGTCCGCTTCGTGGGCGATCTCGCGCATCGAGACGCGCTCGAACCCGTTCTCAGCAAACAGCCGCAGAGCGCACGCGGCGATCGCGTCACGGCGCTCTCGCTTTTTACGCTCACGCATGCCCGCGGGCTCCAGCGGCTCCGCACGCCTCAGCTCAACCGCGTTGACGTTCGGCTTCCGGCTGCTCCTGGCCAACA
>JAFAWJ010000563.1 GCA_019242065.1 Chloroflexota bacterium | reverse complement strand
TCTGGCAATCGGGGTACTGCTGGGGGTGCTGGTGATGATTACCCCGTTGCCCGCCGCTGCCCAGGTTGCCGCGGTGTCGATTTCCAGCGTGATTCTGTTCGGCTTCGCGTTCGTGGTCGCGCTGGCGATCTGGCGCGGGCCGACGTTGATGTTCGTCGGCATGGTCGAAAAGCTGATCCCATTCGGGGTGGGAGCGCGGCTGCATCTGCAGGACGCGGCGCGCGACTTTGCCGAAGGGACCGACTCGCTGCAGGTGCCGGCGCTGTGGGTGGGACTGCTGGGCTGGACGGCGGTGACGTGGCTGTTTTCGATTGGCACCACCTGGGCGGGCACGCTGGCGCTCGGCATCCAGCCCGGGCTGGCCGCGATTCTGTTTGTCGTCGTGCTGACCAGTACGGGACAGGCGGTGCCCTCGAGCCCGGGTTACGTGGGCGTCTATCACGCCGCCTCGGTGCTCGCCCTCACCGCCTTCGGGGTCGACCCCGCCGTCGCACTGGGCATCGCTCTGATTACCCACGCCTTCTCCTACGGCACACTGGTCATCGCCGGCATGATCGCCCTGTGGACCGGTGGCTACTCCTTCGACGACATGCTCAAAGGCATGCGGGCGCAGCCCACGGTCAGCCCGACGACCGTCCCCGCCGAGCTCTAGCCGCCGGGATCCGTTCGCGGACTCTCCACCTCCATGCGCGACACGATCAGCTGGTACCTCGCGGTCCAGGTCATGGCGCTGGCCGTCTGGCCGCTGGTCAACCAGGCGCTCGCGCCGCTCGACGATCGCGGCTGGGCCGCCGCCAAGGCGGTGGGATTGCTGGCGGTGGCCTGGCTGGTGTGGTTCGTGTGCATGCTCACCCCGGTGCCATTCACGCGCACGACGCTGCTCGTCGCCGTGGTGCTGGTCGGGGCGGCCGCCTGGGTCTGGCAATGGCGAACCGACCCGAGCCTGCAGGCGACTCTCGGCTGGTTACGTGATAGGCGTCGGCTGGTCATCGTCTGGGAGGTGGTCTTCGCCGCGGCGTTCATCCTGTTTACAGAACTCAGGGCGCACGAGCCCGCGATCGCCGCCTTCGAAAAGCCCATGGACATGGCCTTCGTCAACGGGTTCATGGCCGCTCAACGCCTGCCCACTCAGGACACCTGGATGTCCGGCTATGGCGTGCCCTACTACTACTTCGGCTACTTCATCGCCGCCTGCCTGGGCAAGCTGACCGACGCCGAGCCCGCCGTGGCCTACAACCTGGCCGCGGCCACGGTGCCCGCGCTGGCGACAATCGGCATGGCCTCGCTGTCCTGGAGCATCGCGCGCGCCGCGGGCGTGCAAGCTGTCTGGTCCGCGGTTGGCTCCGCGGCCGCCACGCTGCTCGCCCTGTACTGCGGCAACCTGCGCAGCTTCTTCGAATGGCTGTACGCGCGCGGTTCGCTTAGCCTCGACGCCGGCGACGCCCTCGGCATCAAGCACTTTGGTGACGGAATCACGCCAGGCGTGTGGCCGCCGACTAATGGTCTGTGGTGGTTCAGCGCCTCGCGCGTCGTGCCCAACACGCAGCCCGACGGCATCAACGAGTTCCCGTTCTTTACCGCCTTCCTGAGCGATCTGCATCCGCACTTCGTCGCCGTTCCGTTCGAGCTGGTCGTCCTCGCCGTCGCCGCGAGCCACGTCATCAGCCGAGGCGCGACGCTGCGCTCACCGTGGACGCAGGGGCTGGCAGCCCTGTCACTCGGCGGCCTGCTGGTGATGAACACCTGGGACATCGCCCCTTTCTGGCTGCTGTACGTCGCTCTCAGCCTCTTTGCGGCGAAGTTCTCCGAGTGGCGCTGGCGCTGGTTGGCTGCCGTAGGAACCCCGTTCGCCGGCGCGCTCCTGTACACGCCGTACTTCATCGGCTACGGCGGACCGCCGCTTGGCCTGGGCATCGTGTCCGACCACACGCCATTCGGCTCGTTGCTGGTGCTCTTTGGCTGGGCGCTCGCCCTGCTGGCGGCGCTGGGTCTGTTCACGCGCTGGTGTATCGGCGATCGACGCGGATGGACGCTGGTCGGCGCGGGCGCGGCACTCGGCCTGGCACTGGCGATCCTGGGCGAGCCCGGCATTGGGCTGCTGGTGGCGGTGCTGGCCACATTGGTGCCCTGGCCCGGAGTGCTGGACCGCTTTGATCCGGTCGCGGCGATGGTCGTCGGCATTGGCGCCTTCGCCGTGGCCATGCTGCTGGGCGTCGAGTTGATCTACCTGGACGACGTTTTTCATTCGCGCATGAACACTGTCTTCAAGTTCGACGAGAACGCGTGGGTGCTGGCCGGCCTGGCGGCCGGCGTCGGGGTGGCGCTGCTGGGCAGATTCGTGCGGCGCGCGCGCTGGCTGGTGGCGGGCGTCGCGTGTGTCTTCGTGATTGGCGGCCTGGTGTATCCGGTGAGCGCCATCGCGAGCCGGTTGCACGAGGTCGTGCCGGGCGGACCGACCCTGGATGGCACGACGTTTCTGAGTGCCGACGATCGGGCCGCGGTGCGCTGGCTCGCTGCTCAGAACTCGGCCAGCGGCCGCGTCGTGATCGCCGAAGCCCTCGGCAACGAATACGACCCCAACTCGGCCGGCATGGCCACGTTTTCGGGTGCCTCGACCGTGCTCGGTTGGGCCGGCCACGAGCTGCAGTGGCGTGGGCCGCTGCCGGTCATCGCTCAGCGCCAGAACGACCTGGCCGCGCTGTACCGTGACGCGCCCACGAACCAGATCCAATCGATACTCGATCGTTATGGCGTGCAGTACGTGGTGGTGGGCGACGAGGAGCGCCGCGTGTACGGCGACGAGGTGACCACGCGCTTCGACGGAGTTTTGCCCGTGGCCTTCCGTTCGGGGTCGGTCGTCATTTACCGACGTTCGTAATGTTTGTTCGGAACGTGACGATCCTCGGGCTATACTCGGACTGAACTCGGAGGTCCAGCCAAGCTATGGTCCAGGTGGGGCCCCGTGCCGCCACGTCCACCGCGACAGAGACACAACCTGCCCCACCGCCGACGGCGCCTGACGCCGTCGAGGCACCAGCTCGTGAGCCGGTCCACGTCGGCCGCCGACGGTTCTCGCTCGAAATTCCGATCGACCCGGAGTACCTGCCGTTTCTGGCCTTGATGCTCCTGGGCCTGGTCCTGCGCTTCTGGGACCTGGGCGCCAAGGCCTTCCATCACGACGAAAGCCTGCACGCGTTCTACTCGTGGCGCCTGTACGACGGCGAAGGCTACGTGCACGACCCGATGATGCACGGGCCGCTGCTCTTCGAGCTCAATGCGCTGGCCTATCTGCTGTTTGGCGCCAGCGATTTCACCGCACGCCTGGTTCCGGCGCTGATCGGCACGGCCATCATCGGGATGCCGTACTTCTTACGGCACGAGCTCGGGCGAGCCGGCGCCATCGCCGCCAGCCTGCTGTTCGTCATCTCGCCCGCCTTCCTGTATTTCTCGCGCTTCATCCGCCACGACATTTACGTCGATGCCTTCACACTGCTGATGGTCATCGGCGTATTCCTCGATGTGGCCACTGGGAATCGGAACTGGTTCTACACGGCGTGTGTGTCAGCCGCGCTGTTGTTTGCGACCAAAGAAGACGTCTATATCAGCGGCTTCATCCTGTTCCTGTTCCTGGTCGGCAGCTGGTTCGTGCTGAAGGGCGAACGGCGCCTGCTGTTCCGCGCTCGGGTGCGAGCGCTGGGTGTTAGGGCCTGGCTCATCGGCGGCGCCGCCTTCGTGGCGATCAACCTGCTGCTGTACACGACGTTTCTTACCAACCTGCAGGGCGTGTGTACCGCGCTGGTCACCCTGCCGCTGAACGGCTGCGCTGGCTCCACCGGCGCGCTGAACTACTGGCTCAGCCAGCAGGATTACGCCCGCGGCGGGCAGCCGTGGTTCTACTACTTCATGCTGCTGCCGCTGTACGAGTTCGTGCCGCTAATTGTCGGCCTGCTGGCGATCGTCCTGGTACGGCCGAGGCAGCTTTTCTTCTGGTTCTGCGCCTTCTGGTTCGTGGCCGCGCTGCTGATCTACAGCTGGGCCGGCGAAAAGATGCCCTGGATGCTGCCGCAGATTGCTCTGCCGCTGATTTTGCTGGCGGGTCGCCTGCTGGGTCAGTGGTCGGATGCCGGCTGGGGCCGCCAGGCGCTCACACCCCGCGGGCTGGCCACCGCCGGCCTGGTGCTGCTGGCGATGTTTGCGCTCCTGGCCTGGATTGGGCTCGGTGCCGCGCCGGCTGCCAATCCCGTTACCCAGCAAAGCGTGACGCTGCAGCGGCTGGCGCTGGCGATCCTGGTCGCCGCGGTTGTCGGCGGCCTGGTGTACCTGGCGCCTAAATGGGGACGCGACGTCGTCGTGCCGGGTATCGCGCTCGGCGCACTGGCAATTTTCGGCGCCGCCTACGTCCGCACCTCGCTGATGGTCGTCTACGACCACCCCGACGTCCCCGTCGAACCGCTGATCTACGTCCAGTCGACTCCCGACGTGCCGTTCATCAGCAACGAAATCGACCGCATTGCCCAACAGACCGGCAAGGGCAAGGACATGAACATCCTGCTCGACAACGGCTGGGGCGACGGCGATCACGAGTCGGTCGCATGGCCGTTCGAGTGGTACCTGCGCGACTATCACAACCGGCGCTACTACACCAAGACCATCGATCCAAGCATCAACCTGGCGGATTACCCGGTGCTGCTCGCACGCGACACGAACCTGGATCCGATTCAGACCGAGCTCCAGCAGTACAACTGCCAGACCTACAAGCTCAACGCCTGGTTCCCAGAGGACTACAAGGCGTTTCTGCCCAACGACACCCCCGGCTTCAACATCGGCACCCACCGCTTCGAGGTGCCGTGGCTGCGCTTCGACCTGATTGGCCAAACACTTTCGAGCCCGGATAACCGCCTCAAGCTGTTGAAGTTCCTGATGTATCGCGACGCGCCTGGCGATACCGGCGCGCGCGGCATGCTGTTCTGCATCAACAAGAACATCCCGGCGCTTGGCCCGGCGCCGGTCGGTGCCGCGGCGGCGACCTCGGCCCTCGTCCCGGCCGCCGCGGTCCAGCAGGCAGCTGGGCAGTCAGCACCCCATGACACAGTGCTGAAGACGCAGGCCGATGGCACCAACGTCTACGGCGAGCTCGCCAGCGGCCAGCCAGCGCTGTCGGACCCCAAGAACGTCGCGGTCGGCCCCGACGGGCGCATCTACGTCGTCGAGGGCAAAGCGGCACGCGTGAGCATCTTCAATGTCGACGGCTCGTTTGCCGGTAGCTTCGGCGGACCCGGTCAGGGCGACGGTCAGTTCCAGGAACCCTGGGGCATCGCCGTGGCAGCCAACGGCAACATCTATGTCGCCGACACCTGGAATCATCGCGTCGAGTATTTCGATCCCAGCGGCAAGTTCCTTGGCAAGTGGGGCCAACTTGGCGACGCCAAGGGCAGCACCACCAGCGATTCAGGCGTCTTCTGGGGTCCGCGCGCCATCGCCGTCAGTCCAGCCGGCGAGGTGTACGTCACCGACACGGGCAACAAACGCATCCAGGTCTTCGGGCTGGACGGCACCTTCAAGCGCATGTTTGGTGGCGCCGGTAGTGCTCCGGGCCAGTTCAACGAGGAGGTCGGCCTCAGCCTCGATAGCCAGGGCAATGTATGGGTCGCCGATACGTGGAACAACCGCATCCAGGAGCTCAGTCCCACCGGCGATCCGCTGACGAGCTTTGCGGTCCCGGCCGGCTGGCAGAGTCAGGCGGTCACCAACAAGCCGTACATCGCCGTGGACAGCCAGGGTCGCATCTTCGCTACGCTCCCCGACGCGGGCAAGCTGGTGATGTTCGGCGCTGACGGGCAAGAGCTCAAAGAGCTGCCCCTGCCGACGGACACGTCGCCCGTCGGCGTGGCCGTCGCCCCCGACGGTCGCGTGCTGGTCGCCGACTCGCGCGGGAACGTCGTCGACAGCCTGCCCGCTCCGTAGAGGTTCGTCCGTAATTCACGACGGGGCGGTCACCGGGCTGGCAAAACTGTTCCTCACGTGAAGTCCCGCGCCCTGCGCTTTCTTCTCCCACTGCTCCTCAGCGCCGTCCTGCTCCTGCTGGTCATCAACAGCATGCGCGGGCAGGCCGATCAGCTCAAGGACGCCCTCGCCTCGATGGACTGGCGTCTTCTGATCCCCGCCATTGCCCTGTACTTCACCGGTGTCCTGCTGCGCAGCGTGCGCTGGGGCATGCTGCTGCCCGAATACGGTTTGCAGCTCCGGACCCTGTTCTGCGCCATGGTCGTCGGCTTCAGCGTCAACAACCTGCTGCCGTTTCGCATGGGCGAGGTCGCCCGCGCCTATCTGCTGGCGCGCTGGGGCCAGGTGCCATACGGCGCCACGGTGGCCAGCCTGGTCGTCGAACGCGTCCTCGACGGGCTGTCGCTCGCCCTCCTGCTGCTGGTCGCCCTGTGGCTGGTGCCGTCGGCACCTGGCTATCTTCTGGCCGTGGGCGTCCTCGCCGGTTGCGGCTTCTTCGCCGGCCTCGCATTGCTCGCGCTGGCCGCCTGGCGTGCCTCGGCTCTGACAACCTTCGTCGGCTTCTTCGCGAGATGGCTGCCGCCGCGGCTGGGTCCAGCCCTCGTCGGCGCCGCCGGTAACTTTGCCCGCTCACTGGCGGTCGTCCACGACACCGGTCGTCTGGCCAAACTCATCGGCCTGTCGCTGGTGGCGTGGTGCTGCGAGCTGGGCGTCTTCTACGTGCTGATGTTCGGCGTGGGAATCGTGGGCAACTATGCGCAGGCGCTGCTGGTCGGCGCCGCCGCGAATTTCGCGACAGCGCTGCCGTCATCGCCCGGCTACGCCGGCACCTTCGACGCCGCGCTGACACGCACCGCCCAGGACGTCCTGGCCATCCCTGCCGGCCTCGCCGGCGCGTACGACATCATCGTCCACGCCACGCTGTTCCTTCCCGTGGTGGTTGTCGGTACGCTGGTGCTCTGGCGATCCGGCATCACGTTCGGTCAAATGACGCGCAGCTCGGCGCCCACGACCGACTCGCAGTACTCACCCGTCGGCACCCGGGCGTAGGCTAGCGCGTGCCCCAGTCGCCCGCCTCCGGCACGCTCACGCTGCCAGGCATGGAGGACGTCGGCCTGTCCCCCATTCGCCGCCAGTACCTGGAGCTCAAGCGACGTCAGCCCGACGCGCTCCTGCTCTTTCGGCTCGGCGATTTCTACGAGACGTTCGAGGACGACGCCCACGTCGCGGCGCGCGTCCTCGACATCGCGCTGAC
>JAFAWJ010000510.1 GCA_019242065.1 Chloroflexota bacterium | reverse complement strand
CCGGCCGCACCGCCGCCGACGACCGCACCCGCCGCGGCCAGTCCGGCCGCCGCCAGCCCGGTACCCGCGGCCGCCGGCTCCCCGGCCGCCTCGCCTGCCGCGTCCCCCGCGGCGTCGCCAGCCGCCTCGCCGTCGGCCGCAGTCAGTGCGTCGCCCAGTCCAGCCGCCGCGGCCGCCACGTCGGGCGCCGCCGCCGCCGCCGCGCCTCCGACCGGAACACCTATCACTGTTGGCGTCATGGACGACGTGACCGGTGTCGGCGCGATTGAAGGCGCGCTCATGCGCATCAGCACCGACCTGGTGGTCCAGCGCACCAACGCCACCGGCGGCATCAACGGCCATCCGCTGAAGGTCGTCTACGTCGACCCCAAGGGTGACGCGACCCAGGCGCTCGACCTCGCGACGCAGCTGGCGCAACAGGACAACGTCGACGTGCTCGCCGGTGGTCTGTTCAGCCCCGAGTGCCTTGGCGTCGAAGGTCTCGCCTCCAAGCTGCAGCTGGTCTACATCGCCACCAACGGCTGCGCCAGCGACGTGCTGACCTCCCAGCAGTGCGACAAGTACACCTTCCGCGTCTACCCGGCCGGCAATCAGACGTTCGCACCGACCACCAAGGCTGAGGTGGACCTGCTGGGGAAGAACTGGGGCATTCTGTATCCGGACTACGCGCTCGGCCAGTCCAACCTGCAGTCGTTACAAGCGGCGTTACAGAGCGACGGGGCGCAGCTACCGGTCCAGATAGCCGTGCCGCTCGGCGAACCGAACGTGACCCCGTACGTCACCAAGGTCCCGACCGACGGCTCCATCCAGGTCCTGCAGGTCTCGGAGACGGGCACCGACCTGGCCCGCGTCATGAGCGTCGCGTCGCAGTTCGGCATCAATCAGAAAATGGCCATCGTCACCGGTCTCGGCAAGGAGTCGTTCGGTGGCGTGTATCCCGACGAGCTGAACGGCGCGTACATCGCCGGCACCCGTCCGTCCGATGGCATCCCCGGCAACGCCGACGACGCCAGGTACATGGCGGACTGGCTGGCGGTCGCCAAGGGGCAGGATGCCGACTTCCTGGGCCCGCTGGGTGGTGCGGACCACGTCACGCCCGGTAGCACCAACGGCTACAACGCGTACCTGTCGATGATGGCCCTGGTGTACGCCATGCGGCAGGCGAACTTTACGGGCAAGGCCGACACCGACAAGCTGGTCGAGGCGTTTGCCAACCTGAACGTGCCGCAGGGTCCGGACTTCCCCGATGGCCCGGTCATCATCAATCCCGATGACCACCAGGGGAAGACCAACTACTACCTCTTGAAGGTCGACGGGCAGTCAGAGGACATCGTCCAGACGTTCCCCGCCGACTCGCTGCCGCAGATCGGCACCTGCAAAATCGCGTCGTAAGAACGAGTCCACCCCTCTGTCGCGCTCGTGGTGTGGACACCGCCGCGCGACGGAGGAGTCACTCGGTAACCCGAAGGGAAATCAATCTTTTCTCTCGTGAGTGACAGTGGTGATGCTGCCACTCACGAGAACCGCCAACTTATGAAACCTTTGAAACGTTCGAGCGAACCGCGGTGGGAAACAGCTCTTCTGGCGTCATCAACGTCGGCGTAATCTTTTGCTCATACGCATACCGCGCCAGCGTCTCGAACGCCTTGCGGTTCGGCTCGATCCCAATCGGCGGCACCGCCGCCCCGTTGCTGCCGCGGGCGCGCTCGAAGAGGTCCGTCAGCTTGCCAGGCAGTGACGAATCGCGATCCACCAGTGACTGCTTGACCGTCACGATGTGATTGACGGTCCGCACCCCTGACTTGGCCGCCCAGTCGGCCTCAGCTTTGGCCGGATCGGCCAGGAACGGCCGTAGCCCCTCGCCGGCCGGCACGCCGATGCCCGCGGCGAGCTCGCCGCTCTTGATCATATCGGCCAGGTTGGCATCGGCCGGCGCGCGCGTCACGTTCGACGGGTCGGTGTACTCGTCCAGGTGGGCGCCCTCGAACGTCACCCACTTCAGGGAGCCGAGATCCAGGTCGAAGGCATCTTGCAAGATGCCGCGCACCCAGACGCCGCTGGTCTGCGTATACGAGCGAATGCCAAGCGTCTTGCCGTTCAGCTCGCGCGGGTCCGAGACCGACGAGTTACTCGAGGTGACCAGGCCGGGCAGCAGTGAGGAGCGCACCAGCACGATCGGCAGCCCCAGGACGGGCTTCTTGTAGACGCGCGCCAGCATATACGTCACCAGCGCCATTTCGCCGACGTCGTAGGCCTGGGTCGTTGCCATCGGACGGAACGCCCGGGTAATCGGCGAGACTTCGACAAAATCAAAGTCGACACCCGGCGTCTTGACGCTGCCGTCCTTGAGGCCCTTGGTGTGGTCGTAACTGCCAATGGCAATCTGCATGATTCCGGGAGGGTACACCTGTTAGTCCTTGCGAAGGAGGTACGCCGACTTCAGCAGGTCAGGCTTCTCGCGCAGCTCGCTCGCGGTGCCGTGATAGCGGATGCGGCCACCCTCCAGGATGTACGCGCTGCGCGCCAGCCCCAGCGCCACATGCGCGAACTGCTCGATCAGCAGCACACCCACGCCTGAGTCGGCCAGTCCGGCCAGCACCGGCACCAGGCGCTTGACGACCACCGGCGCCAGGCCAAGTGAGAGCTCGTCCACCAGCAGGATCGACGGCCGCGAAGCGATCGCCTGCGCCAGCACCACCATCTGCTGCTGGCCGCCGGACAGGTACCGCCCCTGGACCGTCCAGCGCTCCTTGAGCTCCGGGAACAGGGTGAGCACGTAGTCGACGCTACTGGCGGCTTGCGCGCGGGTCATCGCGTAAGTGGCGACCTGCAGGTTCTCGGCAACGGTCAGGTCAGGCAGCAGACGGCGGCCTTCGGGGACGACCGCGACGCCGGCCTGGCGGCGCTTCTCGGGAGCCAGCGGCGTCAGGTCACGCTCGCCGAGGAGCACCTGGCCGGTCTTGGGGCGGAGCACGCCGCCGACGGCGAGCACCAGGCTCGACTTGCCGGCGCCGTTCGGGCCCAGCAGGGCCGTGACCTCACCGGGCGGGATGTCGAAGGTTACGCCGCGCACGACTTCACGCGTGCCGCGGGCCACCGTCAAGTTGCGCAGGGCCAGTGCCTCGCCGCTCACAGGCGCTCCTCCGTCCCGAGATACGCCCGCACCACGTGTTCGTTCTGCAGCACGTCACCTGTAGGTCCCGAGGCGATGAGCTTGCCGAAGTCGAGCACCGCGGTGACTTCACAGCACGCCGAAACCAGACTCATGTCATGGTCCACCAGGATGACCATCGCCCCGCGCTCGCGCGGGATGCGCTGGATCATGCGGCCCAGATGCTGCGTCTCGTCCTCCGGCAGCCCCGCGGCCGGCTCGTCGAGCAGCACCACCCGCGGCTCGCCGACCACCGCCCGCGCGACCTCCACCAGACGCCGATCGCGCGCACCGAGCGTGCCGACCTTCTCTTCGGGCTCCACGTCGAGGCCGACGAACCGGATGGCGTCCAGCACGTCCTCCTGCCGGTGTGAGCCGCGCTTCTGGGAGCAGTGCTCGTGCACCATGGCCACGTTGTCGAACACCGACAGCGCCTCGATCGCCTGCTCAGTCTGAAACGTGCGGCGCAGACCCCACCGCGCGCGCTGGTAGTTGGGCATGCCCAGCAGATCGGTGTCGAAGGCTCGCACGCTGCCGCTCGCCGGCGCGACGAAGCCACTCAGCACGTTGAAGAACGTCGTCTTGCCGGCGCCGTTCGGACCGATCAGGCCGCACGTGCCGGTTGGAAACTCGAGCGAGACGTCGTCGAGCGG
>JAFAWJ010000441.1 GCA_019242065.1 Chloroflexota bacterium | reverse complement strand
GATCATGCGAGCCTGATCATCCGTGACGCTCAAGAACTCGGGGATCGACGAGATCGGCACGTTCCCAACGGCGATCATGAAGGTGACTTGCCGCCCGGTCCTGGCCTGGATATATCCCGCGAGGCTGTTGCCCAGCACAATCAACTGATCGGCAGGTGTCCCCACCACGCGATTGCCGGTCTTCACCTGCGCGTGGCCGGCCACCGGCGAGTCCGCCAGGACGTTTGCCAGGGTTCCGCTCTTGCCAAGAACCGGCAGCGCGTCAAACAGGGTTTGACCGTACGGAGTTTGTGGGACGGCCTGGTAAAACATTGCCAGCGCATTGGGCGATGATCGGCCCCGGTCGTCGGAGCCGGCGCCGTCGAAGGGGAACGCGCCCGTCCTCGACACGCCGAGACCAGTGAACGTATCGACCGACGCCGCCACGCCCTGCGTGCAGTCTGTGCTGCCGACCTTGACGGCCGACAAGCAGGCCATGAGGTCGGCGCCTCGGTTGTAGCTGACCTTCATGACGAGGTTCCCGTACTGGCCAAGCGTGGCTGAGGTATGTTCGCCGATCTTGTTCGCCGCCTGGTAGCTGTCCTTCGCGGGAAGCAGCGCGACGGGGTTCGGACCGGTGGTGGTCGCGCTCACGCTCACACCTGCACGCTGCAACGCCTCGATGAACGCCGTGCGCGCAAATGCAGCGGGATCCGAGATCTCCTTCACCAGCAGGGTGGGAGTGGGGCCCACGGCGATCGTTCCCGTGACGACCAGGCGGCCCGGGGTTGGCTCGGCAACCTCCAGTGCCGTGTTCCCCGACGCGGCAACCGTGGTCGCATGATTGTCGACCGTGTAGGACGCGGTCATCGGTCGCCAGCTGATCGACGCGGGTTGCCCGGCGGCGCTCCCGGGCGTAACGAGAATACTGATCAGGTTCTCGTTGACCCAGACAGGTGAGATGAGTCCGTCAGGGAACCCGTCGTACGGGGTGAACAACCGATCGTCGACCACCACGTCGCCGTTCACGTGGGTGATGCCGGAGGCGCGGACCTTGGACGCCAGCTCGTCCAGGGCGGCCAGCGGATTGCCTGGTGGCTCGACCGCGCCCGGCACGCCGACGGTCGCGTAGCTCTGGTCGAGGTCGGGCGTGTTCTCGTAGTACAGCGTTCCATCCGGCTGTTCGCGGAGGCCAAAGCTCAGGTCTCCCGAGCCGACCAGGACCAGGCTGCCGCTTAACGTGTCGCCGGTGACGGTGCCGGCGCGATAGACGGGCGTCTGGAAGCGGTACTCGCTGCCATACAGCCGCAAGGCCGTCGAAACCGAGAACGTCTTCATGGTCGAGCCCGGGTCGAACAGGTTGTCGGCGTTCTGGGCGGCAATCACGTCGCCGCTGTTCTGGTCCAGGACCGAGTAGCCCCAATCCGAGGGCGCGTACTTGGGCTGGTTCTCGATTGCGAGGAGAGCCGCGGTCAACGCGGCGGGACCGATCGCATCGCCATGACCCGCGGACGTTGCGCCGCCCGGTATCTGGACTGGCACGTCTGCTGGTGGGTCAGTGCCCGCGGAGGTCGCTTCCTGGGCGTTCACCACCTGGGCACTGATGACCACCAGAGTCACACTCACGAGCGCAATAAACCGAGCCAGCGGGCGCACACTGCTCACGACGGAAGCCATCCCGTCTGCTCGGTGCCTTCAGTCCTCATGCGCTGGATGGTAGCGGCCACGACCGAGTCTCCTCGCTGTGGTCGCGACACCTAGCCGCTCTGTCCGGGTCCCCGATAGGCTGCCTGCGCGGCGCGAGCGAAGGCGCGCATCGTCTCCTCATTGGTGAACAGTGGCGTGGTCCGGTAGCCGCGCGCGTGCCCCGGCGAGATCGCCGCCACGGCCAGTGCGTTGGCCGCTTCCGCATCCGGCATCTCCACCGTCACGACCAGGTCGTACTCGCCCTGGGCCCAGAAGAACGAATGCACGCGACCGCCGAGACCTTCGACCAGCCGCCGGAACCCCGCTTCGCGGTCCTCAGGTTGACGAGCCAGCGCCGCGAGCGCCTGTGGTGTGTAACTCGCTTGAACGAGGAAGTAGGCCATAAACTTGAATCAACCTCACGTTGGTGGAAATGCCTGAGTCACCGACCCGGGTTGTACCCCGCGTTATCGAGAGCTACTTGCCTGCCAGCCTCGCGACGACCGGGGCCATGGCATCCATCATCTGACTGAAAATCACCGGGTAGCTGATGTCATAGCGCTCACGCCGCTCCAACAGTTGTTCGGCAACGGCTTCCGCGCTACCCGTGAACACGGCCGGCATCCCCAGGACCACCTCGGGCTCGACGCCCATCTGACGGCCCAGCCGGTCGGCAATCGAGCGCCGGTCATCGGTAATGTACGTATCGGCCAGCACGCTGATCTCGATGCCGGCATAGCGCGGTCCGGCTGCACTGCGCACAATGTCCAGCTGCCGGGCAAAGTAATCCGCCGGCACCGCCCCCCACAGGTTTCTGGGCGGATCGGGATGTCCCTGAATACTGACGATGTCCACTTCGCGACCGGCGATCGAGAGCATGCGTTTGCCAGTACCGCCGATCATGATGGGCGGTCGTGGCTGCTGGACGGGCCTGGGCACCGCGTCCAGGTCGCGGATCTGATAGTGCTTGCCACAGAAGGTCACTGGTTGACCGGTGAAGAAGGCTTTGACGATCGTCAGCGTTTCTTCCAGTCTGTTCACCCGAATGGAAGCCGCCTCGAAGGGAATGCCGGTCTTCTCATAGTCGCTGGCCATCCAGCCGGCGCCAATCCCCAGTTCGAATCGGCCGTCAGTCATCACGTCGGCGGTGGCCGCCTCTTTGGCCAGGACGGCCGGATGCCGAAAGTCGTTGTCGAATACCAGCGTCCCGACGCGCAGTCGAGTCGTCGCGGCAGCCGCGGCAATCAGGGCGGGCAGTGGCGCGAAGGGCGACCCAAAATGATCAGGGATGAGCAGGCTGGAGTACCCGAGATCCTCAGCTTTGCGAGCGAAATCCCGCCAGTCCGCCAGGGTGCGCGCAAATCCGGAGATCGCAAAGCGAAATGCGCGTGAATGTGGCTCCATTGATTTCGAAGGCTATCAGACAGGCGCCCGATGACCTCGCGGTGGGCCTACGCCCAGGGCGCTCGTGGAACTGCTTAGCCTACAACCTTACTTCGCCTCCATCACGGCGAGAACTTGCTCGACAATCGCTTCGATTTGCGCCTCGGATGGGAAACTCTCGGTATCCACCGTAATCACCGGACCGTCAATGTCGAGCGCGTCCCAGCGCCTGTTCACCAGCCGCGTCAGTGTGTCCTCCAGCGACTCGGACTCCGTGTGGCCAGGATGCCGTTCACCGGTCAGGCTCCTGCTCCGGTAGCGTTCGACAAGTGTATCCGGGCGGGCGGTACACACCACCTGGACATACCGGCACCGCGTAGTTGCCGCCAACTGCCGGACGTCCGCGGTGTCCCACTCCGGGTAAAAGTTGGCTTCCAACGCGACTGAATGCCCCGCCTCCAGGAGTGCCAGGGCGGACCGAAAGAGCAAGGCCATGCTGGCGGAGCCCAGTCGCCGCGACCATTCACGGTCCGACCAGCCTAGCTGATCGAACAGCACTTCTTTGAAGAGGTCCTTGCTGAGCAGTGGCAGGCCAAGCCTGTGGGTGAGCTGCCGACCGAGCGCCGATTTGCCGCTAGCCGGTGGTCCGGTGATGATCAGCAGCGTCGGCCGCGGCAGATCGTCCAAAACCACCTCTGGCCCACCCGTGCCGCGGCGAGCCGTTGAAGCTGACCCGAGGTGAACAGCTCTCGACCGCAACTGCGCGCCCGGCAGCGCGAGGCCGCCCAGGCTTCCTCGAGCACACCTGCCAGTTCGTCCCAGAGCGTCACCGAGCATGGCATCCTACACCACTGCGCTGCATCTCTTCACACCTCGCAGAACCCGGGAGCATCCCGACCACATGAAACACGAACCGCGTTCAATGGCCCCCGCCAGCATCAACAACTTCTTTCCACCTCGTCATGGCGGCACTCGAGCAGTACCAGCTTGGTCTGCAATTGATGTTTCCCGTCCTGGAGTCCTCGACCGATCTCCCGAAGCTGCTGCACGACAAGGTCGCTCGCGGCGACGTGGGAATGAAGTCTGGCAGAGGGTTCTACGAGTGGACGCCCGAGATGATCGAGCGTGAGCGACGCCGCGTCGGCCGGGCACTGCCCGAGATCGCGCGCTGGGACGCGCTGAATGCCGACGCTCGGTGAAATCACTGCCTTGATGCTTCCCGAGATCAGCCTGCGGCCGCAGACTGACGCGGAACGTGCGGACTTTGCCGAGCGCCAGGTCCAGGAGGTCGCCCGCCAGCACGAGAATGCTGGCGAATGGTCAGCCGCAGAGGCGCCGTCACTGGCGCGTGCGCAGTGCCGCGACTTGCTTGCCGACGTCCTGCGCGAGGCTGGCCACATGTTCTACATGGGCATCGACCCGACAGGCGCACGGGTGGGATGGTTGTGGGTTGCTCCCCCACCGGCCAGTATCGAAGCCTACGCCGAACACGACCTGTCCGCCGTGCGCTGGCTCGCACAGATTACGGTGGCCGAGTCGCTGCGCGGGCGGGGGTATGGCCTGGCACTGCTGGAGGCGCTCCATCGACGTCTGGCGGGCGAGGGCGTGGTGGCGATCTACCTGCGAGTCTACGATTGGAACGAAGTCGCCCGACGGCTGTACGCACGCTGCGGATACGAGGTGGTGCGCCAGTTCGCGACCGACGCACACATGCGGCGGCGCCTCGTCTCATAAGGAGTCTTGAGCAAGCAATGCGGTTGTGTCATGCGGCTCCTCTAGTTCGGCGAGGGACTGCCGAATCTCCTTGTCGGCCCAGGCGGCCCAGGGACACGCCGTCCGAAAGCAAGCCGCTCTTGGGCGTGGCGCGCCAGGACGCAACCTGGGCAAGCGCTGCCTGCTTACTCCCCTCGGCCTGGTACGCAAGTTTGACGAGCGCCTCACACTCGCAGACGGGCGGTGCTCCGGGCTCCCTCAGCCAGGCCTGAAGGATCACTTGGTCCTCCGCGGTGATCGTGTACACGGTGCGCGAGCGCCGAGCAACACGCTTCGGCGAGCCGCTTGAGATCGGCGTACAGGTTGCTCTGGGCCCGCGGCCAGATCAAGTTGAGGCTGCGCTGCATCTGGCTGACGACCTGGTCACTGGCCGCTAGACGATGACCGGT
>JAFAWJ010000343.1 GCA_019242065.1 Chloroflexota bacterium | reverse complement strand
TTGCCGCTCGTGCAACACGCCGACGTCGATGCGACCCTGCCCGACACGCTGGACATCCACATCGTCGAACGGCAGCCCGCGGGATTCTGGACCAGTGGCAACCAGACTTACCTCGTCGACAAAGAGGGAGTTATTCTGAAGGCCGTAGACGCCGAAACCGCTCAGATTCATGCATGTGCGGGGCAAGCGTGCGACCCCCAGACGGCACCCCTGCCTAGTGTCTCCGAGACTGATGCCGAGCCACTGATGCCGGGAGATCGTGTGGATGCCAGCGCGCTGACCACGTCGAGCCGGCTTGCCCAGCTCCTGCCGAGCGTCGGCGTCCAACCCGTTGGATTCGACTGGAGCCCGGACACGGGCCTCGAGGTGCCGACTGCCGACGGCTGGCGCGCCCGTTTCGACCAGTCGGGCAATCTCGATCAGCAGGTCGCCCAGCTCCGGTCGATCCGTGACCAGCTGACGCGGACAAATACTTCGGCCGGGTTGATCGACGTTCGCTTTGGCAATCGACCGTACTTCCGATGAGCAACGACCGGATCGTGGTCGGGATCGACGTCGGGACGTCCAAGGTTGCCGCGCTCATCGCCGAAGTCTCCGACGACGATCATCTCGAAGTGATTGGCACAGGCATCGTGCCATCTCGCGGCCTCAAAAAAGGCGTGGTCGTCAGTCCTGAAGAAGTCGTCGAGTCGATCATCAGCGCGGTCAACAAGGCCGAGCAGCAATCGGGATTCAAGATCGTCAGCGCCTTTGTCGGGATCTCGGGCGCCCACATTAGCACGCAGGCCAGCCAGGGAGTGGTCGCGGTGCGCCACCCGGACCGGCAGATCTCACCCGACGACGTGCAGCGGGCGCTCGAAGCGGCGCGCGTGGTCACCGTGCCCAACGACCGCGAGATCGTGCACGTGCTGCCGCGTCACTACGTCGTCGACGGCCAGGACGGGATCAAAAATCCGATCGGCATGGTGGGGCATCGGATCGAGGTGCAGACGACGATCGTCTCGGGCGCGATGAGCTCGGTGAACAACCTGGTGCGGTGTGTCGAACGAGCGGGCATCGGCATCGACTCGCTCGTCTTGCAGCCGGTGGCGGCCGGCGAGGCGGTGCTGACCGAAGCCGAGCGCGAGATCGGCGTGACGCTGATCGACATTGGCAGCGGTACGACGGACGTCGGGGTGTTCGTCGAAGGCGCGCTGGGCTTCGCGTGTGTCCTGCCGGTGGGCGGGTATCAGGTCAGCAACGACCTGGCTGTTGGCCTGCGCACGCCGTTTGCCGCCGCCGAGGAGATCAAGATCCGCCACGGGTACGCGCTGCCCGAGCTGCTCGAAGACGATCGGACCATCGACGTCTCGGCGTTCGACACGGGCGATGGGCGGCCTGTCTCACGCCTGCAGGTGAGCGAGATCATCGAGCCACGCCTGGAAGAGACCTTCGAGCTGGTGGTCGACCAGCTCGAAAAAGCCGGCCTGCGGAATCTGCCCGCGGGCGTCGTCCTGTGCGGCGGAACCGCGCAGCTCGGCGGGATTCGCCGCCTGGCCGCCGAGGTCTTTCATGCGCCCGTCCGCATCGGAACGTCGACGGGCATCTACGGTCTGACGGATCAGATCTCGACACCTGCCTACGCGACCAGTGTTGGACTGCTGAAATGGGGCCTCGATCAAGAGTTCGAGCCCTCGTCGAGCCGTGGCGGTTTGCCCCTGTCCAATATAGGGAGCGCGGTGACAAACTGGCTGCGAAATTTCCTTCCTTAGAAAGTGCCTTAGAATGCGGGGGAATCGGTGTTGACCATGAACGGATATACAACCCTCGAAGGCGCTGCGCGCATTGTTGTCCTCGGCGTGGGGGGTGGTGGCAGCAACGCGGTCAATCGGATGATTCAGTCGGGCGTGCGAGGCGTGGAGTTCATCGCCGTCAACACGGACACGCAAGCCCTGACGCGATGCGATGCGCAGACGCGACTGCACATCGGTGAAAAGCTGACCCGGGGACTTGGCGCGGGCGGCAACCCGAATACGGGTGAAAAAGCGGCCGAGGAGAGCGCCGAGCAGATTGCCGACCTCGTGCGCGACGCGGACATGGTGTTCATCGCCGCTGGCATGGGCGGCGGCACGGGTACGGGCGCGGCGCCCGTCATCGCCCAGATCTCGAAGGATCTCGGCGCACTCACGGTCGGCGTGGTGACCAAGCCGTTCAATTTCGAAGGCCGCCAGCGAGCCAAGAACGCCGAGGAGGGCATTGTCCAGCTGCGCGAGCGAGTCGACACGCTGATCACGATTCCCAACGATCGGCTGCTCGAAGTCATCGACCGCAAAACGACGCTCGAGCAGGCCTTCTTTGAAGTCGACGACGTCCTGCGCCAGGGCATCCAGGGCATCAGCGAACTGATCACCGAGCCGGGCCTGATCAACCTGGACTTTGCCGACGTGAAGTCGATCATGTCGGATTCGGGCGGCGCGCTGATGGCGATCGGGCGTGGAACCGGCGAAACGCGAGCACAGGACGCCGCGCGCATGGCGATCTCCAGTCCACTGCTGGACATCAGCATGGACGGCGCCCGCGGCGTGTTGCTCAACATCACGGGTGGCAACGACCTGGCGCTGAGCGAGATCAGCGAGGCGGCCGACGTCGTGGCGCAGGCCGCAGATCCTGAGGCTTCCATCATCTTCGGCGCGGTCATCGACCCGGCGCTCGAGAACGAGGTCCGCATCACGGTCATTGCGACGGGCTTCGACGTGATGGAGCGCGCGCAGCGGCAGCCTGGCTTCCGAGGTCGGCTGGGCCGGCCGTCATACGGGACGGGTTCGGGGGCACCGCAGGCGGGTCCTGACCCGCAGTCGACGCGGCCGCCGGTCGAGGATCGGGATCGCGATCGGCCGCCGGAGCGGGACACGGGCCCGATTCGGGTCGGGACGATCGGCTCGACGCTGCCCGAGCCCGTGTTCAACGATCAGGACGATGACCTGGACATCCCGCCGTTCCTGCGGGGGCGCAAGCGATAGAGAAGTCAGGACACACTGGGGCTACGTATCACCTCGGATAGACTGTCGGGTCTGAGTTCTGAAGGCCGACTTCTGAGCTCTGACTTCTGAGTTCTCAATGGGCCGCATCCGCACGCAAGACGTCGAGGTTCAGCGCAAGCGCCTCGCCCGCGAAACTGGCACCGTCCGCAAGGACTGGGGCGGCCGCCTGCCGATCGCGCTGTGCTACCCGAACTCTTACGCGATCGGCATGTGCAACCTCGGCTTCCAGAGCGTCTACGGTCTGTTCAACACCGCCCGCGACTTCGTCTGCGAGCGCGTCTTCGCCGAGCCCGTCCTGATCGGCAGCCGCTCGGCCGGCCGCGGCGACTGGACCGGCGACGACCGCTACCAGATCGAGTCGCGCCTGCAGGCAGCGGGTGAGCCCCTGTCGGTGGAGTCCCAGCGCCCGCTGACCGATTTCGCCGTGGTCGCCTTCAGCCTGTCCTTCGAGCTGGACTACTTCAACGTCGGCGACATGCTGCGCCGCGCCGGCATTCCACCCCTGGCGGCGGATCGTACCGAGACCGACCCGATCGTCATCGCCGGCGGCCCGTCGGTGTCCGGCAATCCCGAGCCCGTCGCCGACATGCTGGACGCGGTCATCGTCGGCGAGGTCGAGCCCGTCATGGACGGACTGCAGGAGGTCTTTCTCGGCGGCGGCGACCGTTGGGAGCAGATCGATCGCCTTGCCCGACTGCCAGGCGTGTACGTGCCGTCGAAATACACGCTCGGGTATCACGCCGACGGAACCATCGCCGGCGTCGAGCCCGCCGACGTGGGGCTCGCGCTGCCAGTCGCACGCCTGAACGCCCGCAACGTCAACGACTTCCAGACGATGTCGACGGTCATGTCGCCAGATATCGAGCTCGGCGACATGTTCCTGATCGAGATGACCCGCGGCTGCGCGCGAGGCTGCCGCTTCTGTCTGGCCGGCTACACCTCGCTGCCCGTCCGCCACCGCCAGGTGGACCACCTGATGGACGGCATCAAGCACGGCATGCAATCCCGCCAGCGCGTCGGGCTGATCTCGGCGGCCACCTCGGATCATCCCCAGCTCGAGCAGCTCCTGGCGCGCATGCTGGACGTCGGCGCCAACGTGTCGCTGTCGTCGCTACGCATCGACCGCATCACACCGTTCCTGGTCGAAGCGCTGGTGCGCAGCGGCACACGCACGATCACGCTCGCCCCCGAGGCAGGCAGCCAGCGCATGCGCGACGTGATCAACAAGCGCCTGACCCACGATCAGATCGTGCATGCCGCCGAACTGGCCGGTCGCGGCGGTATCCCCAACGTCAAGCTGTACTACATCGTCGGACTGCCAGGTGAGACCGACGACGACGTGCGCGAGCTGGCCGCGCTCTCGGCCGAAATCCTGGGCCGCACCCGCGAGCACAACCGCTACGGTCGTGTGGCGGTAAACCTGTCGCCGCACGTGCCCAAGGCGCAGACCGCCTTCCAGTGGGAGCCCATGGCCGACGTCGACACCAGTACGCAGCGCATCAAGCTGGTCCAGCGCACGCTCGGACCGCTGGGCATCGACGTGCGCTTCGAGGCGCCCGCCTCACAACGCGTGCAGGCGATCCTGGCCCGCGGCGACCGGCGATTGACGCCCGTGCTGCTCGAAACACAGCGACTGCAGCAGTTCGAGCCCAACCTGCGGCGGCACGGGCTCGATCCCGAGTTCTACCTGGGCTCGATGGACCCCAATGGCATCATGCCGTGGGCCCAGGTTTCGACGGGAGTACCCGAGTGGTACTTGAAGCAAGAGTTCGGCCGCGCGCGCGGGCTGGGTGGCCAGGAGATTCCGATGCTCGAGCTGCCGCCGAAAGCCGCCGCCGTGGTCGAAGCCGCGCGACTGGCAGGTTCTGAGCTGGCCGGTGCCCGTACGCTGCGTCCAGACGAAGACCATGTCACCGTCGCGGAAGGCGCTGCCGCGTGACGCTCGACGTTTTTCAGTTCCGCAACCTGTCGACCCTGCCTGGCCTGACGCATGCCATCACCACCCGCCACGGCGGTGTCAGCTCGGGCCGCTGCGAATCGCTGAACGTCAGCTACTCCGTTGGCGATCCCGTCGAGAACGTCGACGAGAACCTGCGCCGCGCGGCCAACGCCGTCGGCGCCGAACGTAAGGACCTGTTCGCGGCGTATCAAGTCCATGGCCGCGCCGTCACCGTCGTGGACGCCGAGTCGCCGCCGCGCCCACGCTGCGACGTGCTGATCACCCGCTCACCCACGGCGACGCTGATGCTGCGCTACGCGGACTGCACGCCCGTTCTCCTGGCCGACCCGCGCCGCGACGTCGTCGGCGTTGTCCACGCTGGCTGGCGCGGCAGCGCTCAGCGCGCGGCCGCCGCCGCCGTCGGAGCCCTGGAGGAGGCTTTCGGCTCTGACCCGAGCGACCTGCTGGCCGGCATCGGACCCGCCATTGGTCCGTGCTGCTACGAGGTCGGCGACGATGTGGTGACGGCCTTCGACGACCGTCCTTGGCTGTTCGGCGATGGCCGACTCGACCTGTGGGAAGCCAATCGCCAGGCATTGATCGAAGCCGGTGTGCCGGACGAACACATCGAGCTAGCTGGCGTGTGCACGCGCTGCGAGTCGGCGCGGTTCTTCTCCCATCGCGCCAACGGCGGCCAGCCGGCCGGCCGGTTTGCGGCGCTGATCCGACTGGCGTGCTGAACCTCGACGTCGACCTGGCGGGTAACCTGCGGCGCGTCCAGGACGAAATCGCCGACGCTGCCACCCAGGCGGGCCGCCAGCCGTCGGAGATCACCCTGGTTGGCGTCTCGAAGACGCAGCCCGCGGAGATGGTGGCCGAGCTGGTCCGCGCCGGTCTCGGGCACATCGGCGAGAACCGGGTGCAGGAAGCGGCCCAAAAATTCCCCGCCGTTGCCGAACTCCTGGGTGCTGGTCGAACACCCGTTCGCCACATGGTTGGCTCCCTGCAGTCGAACAAGGCGGCCGCGGCGCTGACGTTGTTCGATCGGATCGACTCGGTCGACAGTCTCAAGCTGGCCCAGGCGCTCTCGCGGCGGGTGGCCTCTGGGACGGTGCTGCCGGTGCTGATCGAGGTCTACATCGGCGACGACCCCACCCGCCCAGGTGTGCGGCCCGACGGCCTGCTGGACCTGGTCGGTCAGGTGCTCGAACTCGCCCCGCTGCGCCTTGCCGGCCTGATGACGGTCGCGCCACTGGGTATCTCGGCGCGCGAAGCCTTTGCGACCGTCCGACAGCTGAAAGAAAACGTGTCTGAGACGTTCCCGGCGGTACACTTCGGCGTGCTGTCGATGGGCATGAGCGAAGACTTCCGCGAAGCGATCTTGGAAGGCGCCACCGAAGTCCGCGTTGGCACCGCTTTATTTGGCCCACGGCGCACGAGGTTCTAAAAAACACCGCCCATGCCGTACTTGCTCACGTTTCTGGCCATCCTGCTCCAGGTGCTGTGGCTGGCCATCCTGGTCCGCGTCATCCTGTCCTGGTTCCCGGTCGACCCGTCGAATCCCATCATCCGCCTGGTCTGGGACGTGACCGAGCCGATCCTGGCGCCCTTCCGTAAGGTGATTCCCAGGATCGGGATGTTCGACCTGTCCCCGATCGCCGCTTTTCTGGTGATCAGCTTTCTGCAGCAGGCGATCGCAGGGATGCCTCGCTGAGTCTTTGGAGGGAACCCGCGCATGCGCGGGTTGCTCAGGTTGGCGCATGCGCCAACCTGCCCAGCGGCACATGTGCCGCTGGGTGCTGACGCAATGGTCAGGGGGCTGCCGCCCCCCGCCGCCGTTCGCTGCGCTCACTCCCGCGGCGACCCCCCTGCGGACGTGCTGTCCGCGACTGACGGCTGCGACGAGCTGGATAGACACGTGCGAACGACAACCGTAGTTCTTGACTCTCGGGCTCGGGCGTCTCAGGTCGTGACGTGCACGACGCGGTCGTAGCCACCTGCGTCCTGGCAGATCTGAACCGCCGCTGAGGGATACAAGCGGCGGCCAAGGTCGGGAATGGGACTGGCTTGCTCCTCCTCGTCGAGCTCGACCGCAATCTCGCCACCCGCGGCCAGCAGCGGCGCCGCTTCCGTGAGCAGGCGTTCGATCAACTCTGTCCCCCGCGGGCCGCCGAAGATCGCCACGTGCGGCTCGTACTCGCGCACGTCGGCGGGC
>JAFAWJ010000252.1 GCA_019242065.1 Chloroflexota bacterium | reverse complement strand
CGAGGCCGTGCTCGACGAGCCGGTCGAC
The DNA here is from genome assembly GCA_019242065.1 of Chloroflexota bacterium. The sequence continues at coordinate 2,926 of JAFAWJ010000252.1, read as the reverse complement.
AATGCCGGTCACCGTGGAGACGCCCACGCCGAGGCCGCGGGCGATGTCGCTGTGGCTGGCGCCGCCCGGCGCGTGGGCCAGAAACAGGGCCTTGAGCTGGGGCATGGTCAGGTCGACGGCGCACCACGATTCGAGGTTGGTGCTGTGCAGCGCGCGCATGACGACCTGGGCAAGGTGCAAAAACTGGTCGCGGAGCTGAGAGGGGGTGAGTGTTTGATTCGACGATGGTGGTGATGCGGCAGGCATGAGTCTCTCGCTGACGGAAAACACTTCTACTGAGTGATTTATTTCTTGTGACAGCAACTATACGCACACAGCGAAGCTTCGGCCAACAAATCTGGCTTACGATGCCCGCATGCCGAATCTCCCGCCGCCCCTCGCGCCCCGCCCCCGCGTCCTCCTCACCGGCGCCACCGGCTACATCGCCAGCCAGCTCCTGCCCATCTTCCGCGAGCGCTACGACCTGCGCCTGCTCGACGTCCGCACCTCCGACGCCCAGGGCCAGCCTGTCGCCGGCGCCCAGCTCGCCAATCTCCTCACCGACGCACCTGAAACCTTGCAGCCCCACTTCGCCGACGTCGACGCCGTCGTCCACCTGGGCTACTTCCGCCCGCCCGGCATGACGGTGACCGGCGAGGGCAAGAGCTACCTCGACGAACGCCCCAACGTCGACATGGCCGAGCGCGTGTATCGCTTCGCCCTCGACGCCGGCGTCCGCCGCGTCGTCTTCGCCAGCTCCAATCACGCCGCGGACTGGTGGGAGCCCCTGATCCACGCCCGCCGCGTCGACGGCATCGGCCCGAAAGACCTGCCGCGCTCGGACAACTACTACGGCTGGGCGAAGATCGCCTACGAAGCCCTGGGCTGGATGTACGCCTGCGGCGCCTTCGGTCGCAAGCTGCAGGTCGTGCAGTTGCGTATCGGCGCGCCGCGCGAGATCGACGCCGCCCAGTTCGAGGGCCGATTATCCGAGTACAAGCGTGATCTGGGCGCCTACCTGAGCGCTGGCGACCTCCAGCAGCTCGCCGTGCGCTCCATCGAGTGCGGCCCGCTGGAGGACGAGTGGGGCGTGCCGTTCCAGATCTTTTACGGCGTCTCGAACAACACGCGGTCGTTCTGGAGCATCACCAACGCCCGACAGGTCATCGGCTACGCCCCCGACGACGACTCCGAAGTCCGCTACGCCGCCGACATAACCCGCCTCCTCGGCGCCTCCCCCGGCCGCGTCGGCTCGCGCTAAAGTTTCAAGCCATGGACGCCAGCTCAGCGTTCCCCCGCCTGCGACAAGTGGTCCTGGACACCCCCAACGTCCGCCAGCTGGCCGAGTTCTACCGCGAGCTCCTCGGCTACGCCTATCGCAACGGCGACGAGCCGCCAGCCGACGGCCAGCCGGATATCAAGCAATGGCTGGTCATCCGCGATGCCGACCGCACCTCGCGCATCGCCTTTCAGCAGGTCGACGCTCTGCCCGCGGCCACCTGGCCCGAAGCAGGCGTCCCCCAGCAACTGCACCTGGACCTCTCGGTTCCCTCGCTGGACGCGCTCAACCACCAGCACCAGCGCGCCCTGTCGCTCGGCGCCACGCTCCGCCTGGACCGCTCCGACGACCAGCGCGAGCCGCTGCGCGTCTACGCCGACCCCGCTGGTCACCCGTTCTGCATCTTCGTGCTGCCGGCCTAGATCGATGCCCGAGCAGCTACGTCTGACCGCTGGCGACCTGACGTGCACCGTCACGCTGCTGGCAAATGCCACCGCGCGCGCCATCCTCGAGGCGCTGCCGATCACCGGTCGCGCCAATCGCTGGGGCGACGAGATCTACTTCGCGATCCCGGTCGAGCTGGACGAAGACAATGCCCAGGAAGTGGTCGAGGTCGGCGACCTGGCCTACTGGCCGCCAGGCCACGCGCTGTGCATCTTCTGGGGCCCGACGCCCGCGAGTCGCAGCGAAGAGCCCCGCGCCGCGAGCCCCGTGAACGTCTTCGCCCACATTGAAGGCGAAGTCCCCAACTTCGCCGCCATCCCCACCGGCGCCGAAGTCCGGCTCGAACAGGCCTGACCACTCAATCCGACGCCCGTCGCTTTGATCTTCAAGTGAGGGGAATGGTGTTACTCAGCGTACGTGGGCTCCTGGAACTCGGAACAGGGTTGGCACGTCGGCGCCGCGCGGCGATCACGGGCCGGCCTTGCCCATCCCCGCGGGGATTTTCAAGGGGCGGCCGCCCCTTGAACCCTCGGAGAGAGCTTGTTTTCTAGCCGCGCGCCGCGGCGAGACCCGCGCCTAGCCGATCGAGCCGCTGCTCGCGCTCCGCCACGAACCGCTGGATCCCTCGCAGGAGCCACTCGCGCGACAGGTGGGCTTCCTCCATCACCTCGTCGACGGTCCCCCCCGTCCGCCACCGATTGTCCCAATCCGAGGACATCGCGTACTCGTCGGCGATGCGGTGCTGCACCCAGTCCCGCATCAGGCGCCGCGCGCCATTGGTGATGTACGTCATGTCCATCAGGTCCGACTCCGACAAAATCGACTCGCGATACGCTGCCGGCTGCAAGCGGAACAGCTCAGGACTCACCGCCGCCACGATCTTCACATTCAGCCCCAGCTCATCCAGCTTCGGCAAAATGCGGACGGTGTTGTACGTCGACATGGTGCCCTGCACCAGGATCGTGCCGCCCCGCGGCCGCCCCGCCGCGTAGTCGCGGATCAGATACGCGCCCCGCGCCGCCTCGAAATGCGAGGCAATCCCCAGGGCTTCGCGGTCCGGCACCTCGATCGGCGGCCGCGTCAGGTGCAGCGCCACCAGGTGCGCGTCAGTGGCCATCGCCGCGGCAATCAAGACCGGCACCTCGTTGTGCTCCCACGGAATCACGTTGATCACGTGCCCTTCGGGAAATAGCTCCATGACCGCGGTCTCGTAAATCCCGAAGT
>JAFAWJ010001008.1 GCA_019242065.1 Chloroflexota bacterium | reverse complement strand
GCTTGCCGCGGCGGTCTGACGCAGGCAGTCGAGATCATCCAGGTCGCCGCGGACGACCTCGACGCCAGCGGTGTGCAGGCCGGCCGCGGAGGCGTCGGAGCGGGCGAGGCCCACAACCTGATGGCCCGCGGCGAGCAGTTCGGGGACCACGGCGGAGCCGATGTGGCCGCTCGCGCCAGTGACAAAGACTCGCATACAGCCGCTACTCTAACACGTGATGTCAGTCACTGTCATAACTTAACAGTTATTCGAGCACGTCGCCGACGGCGTCCTCGACCATATTCAGTCCCTCGAACCCGGTGTAATAAAAGGACGCGCCGATGATCGCCAGCAAGATGTAGTCGCGCGACAGCCCCCAGGCGCGCCCCAGCAGCGCCGCCTCGCGCAGGCCGTCCGCGTAGCCGTTGACCACGTTGTGGTAGATCATCATGAACGGCATGCACTGCTTGGGCAGCGCGCCACGGAAGGAGGCCTCCCACCGCAAGCGGTAGCCCTTCAGAAAATCCGGGTGATACTTGAGCATGAAGGTCACCCACTTCGGGACTTCGCCGCTGGTGCGCGTGTACCAGTCGAGCAGCGCGGTGCGGTCGGACGGCGTGAGGTCCGGCGTGGACGTGTCCAGACCGGCGCGGAAGGCGGGCATGTCCGGCGCCCAGCCGTCGGGGAACCGCGCAGGCTCGGGGCGATCCTGAAATTCGCGGATGAACGCCCAGGTTGCGCGGTGTACCGCTTCGAGGCCGCGGATGCCCGCATAGACCTGGGCGGCCATAACCACCTCCATCAACTGGGCTCGCGTCAGGCCCTGCTCCTGGAGGACCTTGAACTCGTTGGTGATGCCGACTTCCCAGTCGATGCCGATATACGTGTGGAGCTGGCCGATCGACATGAGAAACACTGCCTGGGGCAGGTTGCGGCCGAACTGGGGCAGGATGCGGTAGTGCAGCTTGCAGATGTCCGGGCGGTTGTCGAGCATGACCGCGTGCGAGGTCATGTAATAGAGGGCCGAGTGGTTGCGGCGGGCAAAGGCGAGGAACGCGTCGATCTCGTCGGTTGAGGTGTGTTCGACGTCGTCGTAGTTCAGGCCGCGGCGGGTACCAAAGACAGGGTTCGGCATAAACGTGTCTAATACTCACATGCGAACGCGCCGCTCTGCACTACGCGTGATGTTCGCGGGAGGCCTGGGCCTCGTTGCGGCGTGTACCCCGTCGCCGCCGACCGCGGCACCCCCGCCCACGCCAGCGGCGGCGCCCACGGGTGTGGCGACTGTCGCCGGGCAACCGGCCAGCGTGCAGTCGACTCCCGCGGCGGCGCAGCCACGTTCGGGTGGTACGCTGCGCACCAGCCTCCCCAGTGATATCAGCAGCCTCGAAGGCCACCTCTACTACGCATGGTCCTACGAGACGAGCTGGTTGGCGCTTGATCGACTGATCGAATACGACGCCAATGCCCAGCCGCAGCCGATGCTGGCGGAAAGTTGGGACACCACCGACGATCTGCGTCAGATCAAGTTCAATCTGCGCAAGAACGTCCAGTTTCACTCCGGACGCGAATTCACCAGCGACGACGTCAAGTACAACGTCCTTCGCGCTCAGGATCCAAAAGTTGGCGTCGGCCAACTGTCGAAGCCCGCGAGCTGGTTCACCGATATCGAGACGCCTGACAGATACACGGTTGTCCTGAAGTCCGACAGCCCCCGCCCACTGGCATTCGACTTCTTTGAATACTTCAACATCGTCGACAAAGAAGCGATGGAGAGCCCGGATGCCAAAGAAAAGCTGGTCGGCACCGGCCCCTTCAAGTTTGTGGAGTGGGTCCAGGGTGACCATCTCACGTTTGCGCGCAACCAGAGCTACTGGCAGACGAATCGACCCTACCTGGACCAGGTGGTGGTCAACGTCTTTCACGATTCCCAGGCGATGATTGCCCAACTGGAAGCAGGCGCGGTCGACTTCGTGCGGACGCCACCGCTGACCGACGTGAATCGGCTGAAGTCGGATCCACGCTTCCAATTTTTTGTGCACGATCACGCCGGTGTGAACCTGGGGCTTGGCTTCAGTACGTATACGCCACCGCTCGACGACAAGCGGGTGCGCCAGGCGCTCAATTATGCGGTCGACCGTCAGCGGTGGAACGACACCGCTCTGCTGGGCCTGGGGCGTGCCACGGACCTGCCCTGGCTGCCAACCTCACCCGCGTATGAGGCGAGCAAGGACAGCCACTATACCTTCGACCTGGACAAGGCCAAGGCGTTGCTGAACGACGCGGGAGTCACGGCGCTGAACCTGGACATGGTGATGACCGGGTCGCCGGAGGGTGTGGTTGTCGGCCAGATCTACCAGGCTGACCTCGCCAGAATTGGTGTAACGCTCAACGTGATGGATCAGACGGCGGCGGTCTGGGCGGACCAGGTTAACAATCGCAAGTACCACGGGATGTGGTGGTCGCAGATGTCGTCGGCGCAACTGTTGCCCGGTACGATGCTGAACACGACGGCGACGTGGGGGCCGTCGAACAACAACACCGGCTACTCCTCGGATGCGTATACCCGCGTCGTCTCGGATTCGGCGAGCGTCAGCGACCCGAACCAGCAGAAGCAGGTCTATGCGCAGTTCAACGACCTGCTCCTGGACGATTCGTGGATCGCAGTGGTCTCACCAGCGGTCATCAGCTATTTGCTGGCGGCGAGCGTCCACGACCTGACGCCGAACTGGCATAACAGCGTGACGTACACGAACATCTGGTTGGGCGCCTGAGCAAACACGCAAATTCTTGTGCGTTGCGCACATGGACACCACGCTGTGGACTATGGTGTTGTTACGTGGACTTCAGGAGTTGGAGACAAAGATCGAACAATGGCTTCGTGGCTGTGTGTTTACCGTGACCGAGCCGGCGCCCACGCTCGGGCAAGTTTCGACACGAAGGACCTGGCCAAGCAGTTTGCCGAGCGACACGCCCGCGCGGTCGCTCCCAACGGCATGCTGCTCAAGTGGGAAGACGCTGGCGATTCCATGGTGTTGACGATGCCCCGCGGCGATTACCTGGTCGTGCCCGCGGACCAGCACTGAGGCTCGGCACCGCGCCATCGCGTGCTACGCTGCGATGGCGGATATGCTTCCCACCCACACCAGCGCCGACATCCTGATCGTCGGCTCAGGCGCCGCCGGCGGACTGGCGGCCATCGATGCCGCAGCCGCTGGAGCCGACGTCCTCGTGCTCGAAGCCCTCTCGGGTTTCGGCGGTACCGCGGCGACCTCTGGCGGCGGTATCTGTGTCGCCGGCTCGGAGCTGCAGCGGCAGCGAAGCATCGGGGACTCGCCGGACAATGCCCTGGAAGACTGGCTCACCTTTGGCGGCCCCGAAGCCGACGCGGATTGGGCCGATCTCTACCTGCGCTCGAGCGCCAGCCAACTGTTCGACTGGCTCACGTGGCTGGGTGTGGAGTGGTCCGGCGTCAATCAGCAGGAAGGCAACCGAGTCCCGCGCTGGCACGCGCCGAAAAACGGTGGAGCCGGCCTGATGCAAGCCGTGCAGAACACGGCGATGGCCATGCCAATCCGCTGGGAATTCGGTACACGCGTCGTGGATCTGGTACAAACCGGTGGTCGCATCACCGGTGCCGTCGCCCAAGACACGGCTGGCAACCGCACCGAGTTCCGCGCTCCGGTTGTGCTGCTCGCATCCGGTGGCTTCAACAACAACCCGGATATGGTGCGCACGCACGCGGCCACGCGGGCTCGGGGACACGCCGTGCTGCTCGGCGGCGGTCAGGGCGCCACCGGCGACGGACACGCGCTGCTCCACCGTCTGAGGGCGGAATTCACCCACATGGACATCATCTGGATGTACCCGTACGGCACACCCGATCCGTCGGATCCTGAAGGCATGCGCGGCCTGGTCTTGCGTGGGATGGACAGCGAGATCTGGGTCAATCAGCGCGGCGAGCGATTCCATAACGAAGCGTTGCGCGGAGGTGCCTCCGGTGCAACGG
>JAFAWJ010000979.1 GCA_019242065.1 Chloroflexota bacterium | reverse complement strand
TTCGACCCACACGCACGTGGCCACGCGGCGAGGTCTGGACCAGCAGCGGATTTTCCAGGAAGAGGGCGTCGACCTGTCGCGCGTGATCATCGGCCACTCCGGCGACAGCACCGACCTCCACTACCTGGAGGAGCTGATCGCGGCAGGCTCGTATCTCGGCATGGACCGCTTCGGCATCGAGGGTATCCGGTCGTTCGACGAGCGCGTGAACATGGTGGTCGAGTTGTGCGCGCGGGGACACGCCGACAGGCTGGTGCTTTCGCATGACTACTCCGCGTTCATAGACTGGTTCCCCGAACAGGACATCGCGACGCGCTTTCCCAACTGGCATTACCTGCACATCCACCAGGACGTGCTGCCCGCCCTGAAGCACCGCGGCGTGAGCGACGCGCAGATCCATACCATGCTCGTCGACAACCCGCGGCGCATCTTCGAACGCAGCGGCGGCTACTGACCCGTCGCGCCCCTGGTCAATCTGCCGCCCAGCAGCGCAAGTCGTAAACTAGATTCGCACACGGGAGGACACTCATGGGCGACATCCTTGGTCTGGGCATGACGCACTACCCCGGCCTCGCGGCGCGCGACGAAAACATGTCCGGCATCCTGCGCCAGGTGCTGACCGACCCAGGTCTGCCCGAACGCGAGCGGGACCCCGCCAACTGGCCCGAGTCGCTACGGCGCGAGTACGGCGACGACCAGGGCACCGCCGCCGCAGCCGTCCACCGCCAGGCCATCCTCGCCAACGTCCGCCGCATCCGTCGCACGCTGGACGACTTTGCGCCCGACCTGGTCGTCATCTGGGGCGACGACCAGTACGAGAACTTCAAAGAGGACATCATTCCCGCCTTCTGCGTCCTGGCCTTCGACCAGGCCGACGTCCAGCCATGGAAACGCCAGTCCGCGCTGGGACTCGGCTCCAACGTCTGGAGTGAGGTGCCCGAGACCAATTTCCACTTCCCGATCCACCGCGAAGCGGGTAAATATCTCGCGCGCGGCTTGCTGGAGCGCGACATCGACGTGGCCTACGCCTACAAGCCGTTGCACCACGACGGCATCGGCCACGCCTTCGTCAACACCGTGCTGTTCCTGGACTACGATCGCACCGGTTTTCCGTACCCGATCCTGCCGTTCCAGGTGAACTGCTACGGCAGCCGGGTCATCGCGCAGCGCGGGTATCGCTCGAGTCTCTCCGCGCCGCTCGCCGAGGCGGACCTCGATCCGCCGTCGCCGTCTCCCAAACGCTGTTTGCAGGTCGGCGCTGCGACGGCACAGGTCTTTCTCGACAGTCCGTGGCGCGTGGCGCTGATCGCCTCGTCCAGCTGGTCGCACGCGTTTTTGACCGACAAGCATCACCAGTTGTATCCGGATGTCGAGGCCGACCGGCGGCTGTACGACGCCTTGCGAGTTGGCGACTACGACCTGTGGCGGAATGTGCCGTTGGCGGCAATCGAGCAGTCAGGCCACCAGGAGCTCCTGAACTGGTTCTGCCTCGTCGGCGCCATGGAGGCACTCGGACGTACGCCGAATATGTGCGAGTTCGTCGAGAGCTGGGCCATGAATTCCAGCAAGTGCTTCGCCATCTTTGAGCCGAAATCGACACCGGCCACGCTGACCCATGCTGCGGACTGAGGTCGACGCGGCGGCGCGCATCGCCACACTCACGCTGGATCGTCCCGAACGCCGCAACGCGCTGTCGCTGGAGCTGATGGAGCAGATTACCTGCGCCCTCCAGGACATCGGCCAGCAGAGTGACGTCGGGGCGGTGATCCTGGCCGCCAACGGGCCGGTGTTCTCATCCGGCCACGACCTCAGCGAGATGGTGGATCGCTCCGCGCGCGAGTATCAGCGCATTTTCGACCAGTGTGTCGAGATGATGTCCACCATCCAGCACATTCCGCAGCCAGTCATCGCCATGGTGCGGGGCGTGGCCACCGCGGCCGGCTGTCAGCTTGTCGCCACGTGCGACCTGGCATTCGCCGACGAGAGCGCGTCGTTCGGGACACCCGGCGTCAGAATCGGCCTGTTCTGTTCGACGCCGATGGTGGCCGTCAGCCGGGCGATCGGTCGCAAGCGTGCGCTGCAATTATTGCTGACGGGTGAGCGGATCGACGCCCGCACTGCCGCCGAATGGGGGTTGATCAACGCGTGTGTGCCCGCGGCGGAGCTCGAGTCGCAGACACGCCGGATTGCGTCGCAGATCGTGGAGGCCAGTCAACTGATCGTCGGCATCGGCAAGCGCACGTTTTACGCGCAGATCGAGATGGACCAGCACGCCGCCTACGAGCACACCGCCGACGTGATGACCATGAACGCGCTCATGGCCGACGCTCACGAGGGCATTACCGCCTTCCTGGACAAGCGCGAGCCGCGGTGGACGGGCGCGTGAGCAGGTGAGCGACGGAGCCCGCGAGCGGAAGTTCTGGGGCTGGGGGTACACGGGCGAGGGGCTCGCAGACTCCGAGATCGAGACCATCGGCCGTGAGATGGCGGATCGCTTCGGAGTCTCCTCACCGGGCCTGGCGCCTCCGCCGGAGCTCGACTCACTCAATCTGTCGGAGTCCGGGCTGACGCCGCCACCAGCCCTCGAGTCGCTGTGTACGCGCGACCGGCGCGAGCGCGCGGTCCACACGCTGGGCAAAGCCTACGAGGACCTGGTCCGCGGCTTGCGCGGCGATTATCGGCATGCACCGGACGTGGTCGCCTATCCGAACAACGAGCGCGACGTCGATAACATCCTGGCCTGGTGCGCCGACGTCCGCGCCGCGGCGATCCCGTTCGGTGGCGGCTCCTCTGTGGTGCGCGGCATCGAGCCGGACGTCGGCGACGGCTACGCAGGCTGCGTCAGCGTTGACCTGCGCCACCTCGACCGCGTGTTGGAAGTCGATCGGGCCTCCAGGAGCGCGCTCATCCAGGGCGGCGTCTTTGGGCCGCACCTCGAAGAACAGCTCAAACCCCACGGACTCACGCTGCGCCACTTTCCGCAGTCCTTCGAGATGTCGACGCTCGGGGGTTGGATCGCGACGCGTTCCGGCGGCCATTACGCGACGCTGTTCACTCACATCGACGACTTCGTCGAAGGTGTGCGCGCCGTGACGCCGAAAGGCGTGTACGAGACCCGCCGGCTGCCGGGCTCCGGGGCCGGCCCGGACCCGGCCCGTCTGCTCATCGGCTCTGAAGGCACGCTCGGTGTCATTACCCAGGCGTGGATGCGTCTGCAGGACCGGCCGCGGTTTCGTGCCTCGGCGCCGTTCGAGTTCGAGCACTTCGACGACGCGGTCGGCGCCGCGCGCGGGCTGGCGCAAAGCGGGCTGTGGCCAGCCAACTGTCGTGTGCTCGACCAGCGCGAGGTGCTGTTCAGCGGCGCGGGCGACGGCACGCGCAGCCTGCTTATCGTCACCTTCGAGTCGGCGGACCATCCGCTGGACGCCTGGTTCGCGCGCGCCGCCGAGCTCTGCGCCGAATTTGGCGGCACCTCGCCAATGGAGCTCTCTGGCACCAGCACCGCCGCCGACGCCGCGCACCGTGGCGCGGCCGGCGCCTGGCGCAATGCCTTCATCGCCGGTGGCCACCGCCACGACGCGTTCGTGCGCCTCGGGCTGATCATGGAGACGTTCGAGACGGCGATCACCTGGGACCGCTTCCCCGAGTTCCACGCCGCGGTCGTCGATGCCACCGAATCGGCGGTCAGGCGCGTCTGTGGACGGGGCATGGTCTCGTGTCGTTTCGCCTACCTGTATCCGGATGGTCCGGCGCCGTACTACACGGTGCTGGGCCAGGCGCGACCGGGCGCCGAGCTCGAGCAATGGGCGGAGATCAAGGCCGCCGCGTCCGACGCACTGATCGCCGCCGGCGGGACGATCACCCATCATCACGCGGTCGGCCGCCAGCACCGGCCGTGGTATGACCGCGAGCGGCCGCCGCTGTTCGCCGAGGTGTTCCAGGCGGCGCGACGCACGCTGGATCCCGCGGGCATCATGAACCCCGGCGTCTTAGTCAACCCTTGACCTACCGGCACACCACCAAAAGACTCGCGGGCAGCGTTGATAGTTAAGGAAATCTTAACTGGGGGACCTGTCTCGTTGTGATTGCACCTCGACTCATCGCTGGATCCATTGCTGCGCTCGGCCTGTTTTCTTCGATGCTGCTCGCGCCCGTCGCGTCGGCACAAAGCACCGGACGCATTGAACGCTGCGCCGTCCAGACGC
>JAFAWJ010000933.1 GCA_019242065.1 Chloroflexota bacterium | reverse complement strand
GCCGATTAGCCTGAGCCCAGGAGTGGTGGTCCCCCACGTTCGGCTGCGACTTGCCCAGGCTCAGCCCGAGCGCCGCGTCGCCTGGCGCGCGCCGCTGCGCCTCGATCCCGCCGCGACCTTCGCGCTGGTCGTGGTCACGCTGTTCATCGTCGTCGGCGTGTTCGCGCCACTGCTCGAGCCGCACGATCCCCTCGCCCAGGACATCTCCCTGCGCCTCAAGCCACCTGGCTTCGTCGACCCACGCACCGCGACCCGCTTCTGGCTCGGCACCGACGGCCTCGGCCGCGACATCCTGAGTCGGCTCATCGAGGGCGCCCGCGTCTCGCTGGTGGTCGGCGCCCTGGGAGCCCTGCTGGCCGCCGCGCTCGGCACGAGCGTGGGTGTCACCGCCGGCTACCTGGGCGGCTGGTTCGACGCCTTCGTCATGCGCCTGGTCGACGTCTGGCAGGCCGTGCCATACGCCATCCTGGCGATCGCCGTGGCGGTCATTGTCGGTCCCAGTCTGCCGACGCTGATCGTGGTGCTGGGCATGACCACGTGGGTCAACTACGCGCGCGTCGTGCGCGGCGAAAGTCTCGCCCAGCGCCAGGGCGAGATCGTGGTCGCCGCCCGGGTGGTGGGCGCCAGCCATGTGCGCATCGTGCTGCGCCACGTGCTGCCCCAGGTCTCGGCGAGCATCATCGTGCTGTCGTCGCTGCTGGTAGCCAGCATGATCCTGTTCGAGGCGTCGCTGAGTTTTCTGGGTCTTGGCGTCCAGCCGCCGACGCCGAGCTGGGGCAACATGGTGCTCGACGGCGTCGAGCCGATGCGCGCCGCGTGGTGGGTCGCCTTCTGGCCGGGGCTGACCATCCTGCTGGTGGTCATGGCCATCAACCTGCTCGGCGACTGGCTGCGCGATCGCCTGGACCCCCGCCAGCGCGAGTTTTAGGGGCCGTCCCTCACGGCGTGACGATGATGCGGTAGGTATCGGGCCGCAGCGCCAGCTCAAATGCCCGCTCCAGGTCGCCGAGCGGCACCAGCTGGTCGATCAACGGTCGCACGTCGACCAGCCCATGACTCACCAGCCGCACTGCGATGAGAAAATCCTGGACGGTCTTGCCCTCCACGCCGAGCACGTCGACTTCGTTCTTGTGAATCAGGTTGTGGTCGACACTCAGCTTTGGTGACGGGTGCGCCGAGGCGAATAGCACCACCTTGCCCGTCTTGCCGACCATGTCGAAGGCTAGCGCGTCCGCCTGCGCGCTGCCGACCGCCGCGACCACCGCGTCTGCACCGCGGCCTTCGGTCAGCGTGCTGACCTGCTCGACGAAGTCGCCATCGTGTGGATCGAGCACCGTATCGGCGCCCAGCATCCGAGCCTTGTCGCGGCGGCCGGCATCCAGCTCACACACGATCGCCCGCACCCCGCGCCGTTTGAGCACCAGCAAGTTCAACAAACCCATCGGTCCAGCGCCGATGATCACCACGTCGTCGCCCAGCTCCGGCTGGAGAGCGCGTACCGAGTGCACCACGCAGCTGATGGGCTCGCACAGCGACGCCTCGGCAAACGGCAGATCGTCGGGCACGCGAAACGCCGCCCGCGACGGCACGAGCTTGAACTCGGCCAGGCCCCACGGTCCCCATACCCCGTCGAGCGCAAAGCGTCCCAGGTTCGTCTCGCACCGCGCCGGGAAGCCGCGCCGACAGTAGTGGCACTCGTCACACGCCACCGGACCCAGCGCCACGTGATCGCCCACCCGCACCGAGAGCACGCCCTCGCCGATCGCGGCCACGACCCCCGCCGTCTCGTGACCGCCGACGAAGGGTGTCTTGATGGCCTGGATGCCGGCATACGTGCGCTGTTCCCACGTACACAGGGCCGTGGCGTGCACGCGCACCAGCACCTGGCCGGGTGCGGGTCGTGGCAGATCGAATTGGCGCAGTTCGAGCGCGCGCGGCGCCACGAGCACGCCGGCGCGCATGGTCTGGGGGAGTTCGGCCGGCGGCTCAGAGTCGCCTCGAGTGGCGTCGCGCGCAAGCGTTGTCATCAGCGCGAATTGTAGCTGCAAAATGTTGCATATGATTATTCGCAAGCTGGACGACGGCACGGCGCTGGCGATTGCCCAGACCGATCACTCGCGACTGGCAGGCTTTTTCGCCGCTCACTGGGGCAACGCCAACTTCGCCCCGCTCGAACCGTACGAGTCGGTAACCCGCGCCGCGACCTTTCACGACTTTGGCTGGTTGCGCTATGAGACGCGGCCGGACGTCGACCCCGTCAGCGGCGAGCCCTACACCTTCATCAGCCTGCCGTTCAACCCCGAGCAACTCGACGCGTACCAGTGGTGCGTCGACTGGCTCTCAGGCGTCGATCCGTATTCGGCACTCCTGGTCGGCATGCACCGTGTCGGACTGTGGAAATCCCGCTACGAGACGATCACGTACCCTCCCTACAGGTCGCTGCCGGAGCTGCCCGCACAGATTTATGACTTCATCGCGCGCGCCGAGCCCGTCCAGGAACACGAGCGCCAGACGATTGGCGGCGCCACGATCTGGACGAACTACCGCCTCCTGCAGGTGTGGGACCTGCTCGGGCTGTACTTCACGACGCGCGAGCCCTACCCGCACGCGGTCGACCCCGTCCCTACCGCCTACGCCGCCGACGATCTGCACTCCGGCGTGCGCATGAGCATGCAGCCCCTCGGGAACGGCCGCGTGGCGTTCGACCCCTACCCGTTCGACGTGCGACCGCTCACGCTGCACATCCCGTCTCGCAAGCTGGATCGCGCTACGTTTGCCAGTGGCGACGAGTTTCGCAAGGCGTATTTTCAGACGGTTCCCGAGATGCTGACCTACCAGGTCGAGTAGCGATGGTGACACGGAACGGCGAGGGGGTCCTGGGTGTCGACGTCGGCACCGGGTCGCTCAAAGTCGGCCTGTTCGCGTTGGACGGCACGCCGCTTGGCGTCCGACGCGCCGCCTACCGCTCCACATCGCCCGAGGATGACGCGCACGAACAGGACCCGCGCGACTGGTGGACAGCCCTGGCCGAGACCTGTCGCGCCCTGCTCGAGGATTCTGAGATTCGAGTGCTGGCGGTGGCCGTCGGCGGCCAGGCCCCGACCCTGGTGCCGGTCGATGCCGACCTGCAGCCCACCCATCCCGCCATCACCTGGCTCGATCCGCGTCCGTCGGGCGAAGCGGAGCGACTGTACGCGCGGCTGGGTCAAAGCGTGCCAGTCTGGGGCTCCTGGCCGGCTCAGGCCGCCTGGTTCACCCGCAGCCGCACGGACGCCCTGCGCCGTACGCGCTGGCTGCTCGGCTGCCCCGACTACCTCACCTCACGCCTGATCTGCGCGCCGGCCGCGCTGCTGTCCGTAACCGACGCGGAGTTGGCTGCCGGCGAGCTCGACGGCCAGTACTTTCCCGCGGCCTGGACGCCCGGCGCGGTCATTGGCAGCATCGGTCCGGACGCCGCTCAGGACACGCGCCTGCCGGTCGGCACGCCGGTGGTCGGCGGCCATGTCGATGGCCTGCTCGGTGTCCTCGGCAGCGGTGTTCAGACTCCGGGCGAGGCGTGTGTCAACTGCGGCACCTCGGCCACCTTCACCGTCGTCAGCCAGCCGCCGCTGGGCTACCCGATGTTTG
>JAFAWJ010000842.1 GCA_019242065.1 Chloroflexota bacterium | reverse complement strand
ATCGTGTCCACCCGCGCCGCCATGAGCCTGGACAAGATCGACGTCCGCGATCTGACCGGCGACGGCACACTGGACGCGGGCGTGCTCGACCGCAATCAGCAAGCGCTGTCCGACGTCCGCATTACCGACTGGCGGCCGCAGCTGGCGTCGTTCAATCAGCTGCAGCGGATCCGCCAGTACTACGAGTTCACCGACGTCGACGTCGACCGCTACGACCTGAGCGGTGGTCGCCAGCAGGTGATGCTCTCGACGCGCGAAATGGATCCGTCCAGTCTGGCCCAGGTCGCGCGCACCTGGCAGAACACGCACCTGGTCTATACCCACGGTCAGGCCGTGGTGGTCAGTCCCGTCAATACCGTGGATTCCCAGGGCTTGCCGGTGCTGCTGGAGCACGACATTCCAGCGGTCACCGGCGAGCCCGCGCTCGAGCTGGACGTGCCGCAGGTGTACTTCGGGGTGAGACCGGTGGATTACGCGGTGGTCGGCACGCGACTCGACGAGTTCGACATGCCCAGCGACAACGCGGTCGCCGAAGTGCGCAGTCGGTACGCCGGGGGCGGGGGCGTGAGCATCGGCGGTGGCCTGCAGCGTCTGCTCACCTCCGCGGCCATGGCCGACGGCAATCTCCTGCTGAGTGGCGACGTTGGACCCGACTCCCAGCTGCTGCTGCACCGTCAGATCCAGGAGCGCGTCGGCCACGTCGCGCCGTTCCTCCGCCTGGATGCTGATCCGTACCAGGTGGTGCTCAACGGTCGCCTGTTGTGGGTCCAGGACGCGTACACCTGGAGCAACCTCTATCCGGACGCAACCCTGCAGGGCGGCGCCAATTATCTGCGCAACAGCGTGAAGATCACCGTCGACGACTACGACGGGTCGATGCACTTTTACGTTGTCCAGCCGGACGATCCGATCCTCCAGGTGTGGATGAAGCTGTACCCGTCGTTGTTCACGCCGCTGGACCAGGCGCCACCCGGACTCACCGCGCACTTCCGCTATCCGGAGGATCTGCTCAACGCACAGGCGGCGTTGCTGGCTACCTATCACATGACCGATCCGCAGACCTTTTACAACCGCGAGGACCTGTGGAGTATCGCCCAGGAGACGTACGGCGACCGCGTGCAGCAGATGCAGGCGTACTACACGACGCTCCGTCTGCCAGGCGAGTCCGGGACGGAGTTCGCCTCGATCCTGCCGTTCACACCCTCCGGTCAGAATCGCAACAACATGCTGGCGTGGATGGTCGCGCGCTCCGACGGAGCGCACTACGGCGAAGTGATCGTGTATCGCTTCCCGCAAGGCAAGCTGGTCTTTGGACCGCAGCAGATCGAAGCGCGGATCAACCAGGAGCCGACCATCTCCTCACAAATCACGTTGTGGAGTCAGCAGGGGTCGCAGGTGCTGCGTGGCAATTTGCTGGTCATTCCACTCGAGGACTCGATCCTGTACGTGCAGCCCCTGTATATCCAGGCGGCGAGCAGTCCGCTGCCCGAGCTCAAGCGGATTATCGTGGCCTCGACGGGGGCGGTGGTGATGAGCGACCGGCTGGATACCGCGCTGGCGGCGCTGGGACAGGGGCGGTCTGGTGAAGTGCTGTCGTCACCTGAAGTGGCGGTGCAACCGTCGAGCGGTGCGTCCCAGTCGACCACCGGTAGCCAGGCGAGCACGGGCAATCAGTCCACTGCGCAGCTGGCCGCCGCCGCCCGCGACCACCTGCGTAATGCGGAGCAAGCCGCCGGTCGCGGCGACTGGGCCACCTACGGCAACGAGATGGCTCAGGTCCACCAGCTCCTGGACCAGTTAGCCGCCGCCACCGCCAGCTGACGTCTTCAGCAGAGCCATTCGCGGCTGTTATTCTCAACGCGGCGTGTGCGGCCGATTCAATCTCACCAGCCCCCAGGCGATCGTCGATCGCTTCGGCTTCATGGACTGGTCTGAAAAACGCATCGAGCCGCGCTTCAACATTGCTCCCTCGCAGGAGATCGTGACCATCGTCCAGCTGCCGCTCCAGCAGCCGTCGCTCCAGACGGCGCTCTGGGGCCTTCACCCCTTCTGGCTGCAGCCTGGCAAGCCGCCACCCATCAACGGCCGCGCCGAATCGCTCGCCTCGAGCGCCATGTTTCGCGACGCGCAGCGGTGTCTGATTCCCGCCACGGGCTTCTACGAGTGGCGCAACGGCCAGCCGATGCACATTCGTCTGCGGAGCGGCGAAGCGTTCACCTTCGCCGGACTCTGGCTGCCGCCGGTGCACCACGGCAAGCTCCCGACGGCGGCCGTCGTCACGACGAAGCCAAACGAGTTGATGGCCAGCATTCACACGCGCATGCCGGCGATCCTGCGTCCCGAAGACGAGCGCCGCTGGCTGGATCCGCACACCGACGCGCGGGAGATCGCGTTGCGGCCGATCGACGCCAGCCTGATGGAGGCCTACCCGGTCGGCCGCGAGGTGAATTCGTGGGCCAACGAGGGACCGCAGCTGATTGCCCCAGTCCCAGCGCCCGAAGTCCAGCAGCTTGGCCTGCCACTGAGCCTCGACTGAGCCGGCTTACCCCCAGCGGGGCTCTTCGTGGAGGCTGATCCCGAGCGTGGTCTTGCCCACGATCTCGTGGACGAGCATCGCATTCGCCGGATGAAAGCCGCCACACCGAACGTCGCGGTACAACCGCTCCAGCTCGTTGGACCGGAACATGCCGGTCCCACCCGACGAGGTCAGCGCCAGGTCCACCACCCGTTTGGCGCTCTCGACGCAGTGGTGCTTGAGCGTCACCAGCTTCATCGGCCACTGCGCGCCGTAGTCGACGCCATGGCACCAGTCCGCCGATACGCGTTCGAGGTGCGGTCGCATGGCCTCGATCTCCAGCGTCATTTCCGAAAACAAGTGCTGGATCTCCGGGTGGTAGGCCATCGGTCGTGACAGCCCCAGCGACGTCCGCTTGTGCGCCGAGGCGATCGCCAGATCGCGCGCCCGTTCGGCGATGGCACAGTAGATCGACCCGAACGTGATCTCGGCATTGGCGAAGATGGCCAGGACGAACAGGTCCAGCGTGCCCGCCGGCAGCGTGCGGGCCACGTAACGATCCGGCACGAACGCACCTTCGAGCAGTGTGTCGTCGCTGCGCGTAGCGCGCATGCCCAGCGTGTCCCACGTTTCCGCGACGCGATAGCCCGGCGTGCCGCGTGGCAAAAACGCGTGCACGACGCGCGGTGCGGTCGGATCGCTGGTGTCCATCGCGTGGAACCCGAATCGAGTCCAGGCCGGAGTGAGGCTACCGAAAATCTTGTGACCGTAGACCCGGTAACCGCCATCCGCCGGCTCGGCGCGCGTGGTGGACAACAGCAGCGGCAGATCGTTTCCGGCTTCGCCGTGCCCGGCGGCGAAGACTTCGCCGTCGGCCGCCTCGTGGAGTATCCAGTCGAGCGAATCGTCCCCCGAGCGACGCAGGTCATTCGCGACGCCAAGCCAGTACAGGTGCATGTTGACGGCCAGCGCCGTGGCCGGGGCACGATAGGCCAGGCGACGCTGATGTTCGGCAACCTGGGCGATGGTCAGGCCGCCGCCACCCAGCTGGGTCGGGACGCCGAGTTTGAGGTAGCCCGCGGCGCGCAGGTCGTCGAAGTCCTCTTGAAGGAATCGATTTTCGCGGTCATAGCGCGCCGCGCGCTCGCCGAAACGCGCGAGCATTTCGTCCGAGAGGATGTCCCCTTGCGTATCCACGTTCACGTCTGCAGTAGCGGTCATGCGACGACACTACGCCGCGTGGTGTTCCCAGGCGAGGCAGGCAGTGCACGCAATCTGCACGCAATCCTCGGGTGACACATGGCGTGCCCATGGGTACGCTCGGCAACGCAGGAGCGATGGCCAACACCGAGGGATCCGTGCCGTTCGGCGTCCTGTTGCGTCAGTACCGGGTGGCCGCGGGTTTTTCACAGGAGGTCCTGGCTGAGCGGGCAGGCGTCAGTCGCCGTGGGATCTCCGATCTCGAACGCGGCGAACGACGGCTGCCGCACCCATCGACGGTCCGTCGACTGGGTGAGGCGCTCGAACTGGATCCCGAAGCACGGGCGACTCTGCTGGGCAGCAGTCGCGCGCACGAGACGCCAATCGCGACACCGCGCCCGGGCACGTCAGCACCAGCAGCCGCGCGCTCACAATTGCCGTCCGCCGTCAGCAGTTTTGTCGGCCGCGAGCGGGAGTTGGCGGACCTGGCGATCACGATTGCCCGCGTGCGGCTGCTGACGCTGACGGGGCCCGGCGCGGTGTCGCGATTGGCGTCTCGTGCGCGCGACTGCTGCTCAGCAGGGTCGCCCGTGCTTCGGGAGCCAGTTCGAGCGCCT
>JAFAWJ010000079.1 GCA_019242065.1 Chloroflexota bacterium | reverse complement strand
CCGCAAGTGACATCCAGGCACTGGCGTTCGCGCTGGCAGGCGCCCTGGGTGTCAACACCGGCGCGCCGGTCGTCCAGGCGCCCGCGGGAGTCCCACCCGATTTCCTTGCGACCCTGGCCGACGACTTGCGCGGACACGGCCGTACGTCGCTGGTGATTCCCGGCGATTTTCAACCACCGGCAGTCCATGCCGTGGCGCATGCGATCAACGCGACGCTCGGCGGCGTTGGAACGACCGTGGACTACGCGAGTCCGGTGCTCCTGGACGCCGTGGACCACGTGTCGTCATTGCGGCAACTGGTCGAGGACATGTCCACTGGCCAGGTCGCGCTGCTGGTGATTCTGGGTGGCAATCCGGCGTACTCCGCTCCGGCCGATGTCCTGTTCGGAGACGCGCTGCAGCACGTCGGGACGACCGTCTACCTCGGACAGTTCGAGGACGAGACAGCGGATGCGTGTCAGTGGCACGTGCCGGCCCTGCATCCACTCGAGGACTGGGGCGACGCGCGCAGTTTTGACGGCACCACCACCATCCTGCAACCTACCATTGCGCCGCTGTACGCCGAGGCGCACTCCATCCACGAGGTGCTGGCCACGTTTTCCGACGCTCCGGCTACTCCCAGCCATGACAGCGTCAAAACCTACTGGCAGACGCAGCACCCGGCCGGTGACTTCGACGCGTTCTGGCGCCAGACCCTGAGCGACGGTGTGGTCGCTAACTCTGCGACTTCGCCCGTGAACGCGACGGTCAGTTCCAATTGGGCCGCCGGCATCCAACTCGCCGCCACGAGCTCACAACCCGGCGCGCTCGAAATCGCTTTTCGGCCGGATCCGTCGCTGTACGATGGCCAGTTCGCTACCAACGGGTGGCTGCTGGAGCTGCCACGTCCGCTCACCAAGTTGAGCTGGGACAACGTCGTGACTATCAGTCCGGCCACCGCCGGGCAGCTCGGCGTCAGGACGCAGGACGTCCTGGAGCTCAGCTATGGTGGCCGAACTGTTCGCGCTCCGGTGTGGGTGTTGCCCGGCCAGGCGGATGGTACGCTCACGGTGACGCTCGGCTACGGCCGCCAGCAGGGC
Organism: Chloroflexota bacterium; assembly: GCA_019242065.1. The sequence continues at coordinate 4,257 of JAFAWJ010000079.1, read as the reverse complement.
GCAGGCGCGGGCGCGGCTGTCGGATTCAACGCCAATGCTTTGCGGACCTCGGATACCTTGTGGTTCGGCACCGGTCTCCAGGCGCAGCGTACCGGCGACACACACCAGCTGGTGTCAACCCAGGGCCACTACAGCATGGAAGGTCACGACCTGGTGGTGACCACCTCGCAGCAGCAACTGCAGGCGGCTGGCAATTCTGTGGCGGTTGGTCAGCAGCAGCCAGATGCGTCCCTGTACCCGGCGTATCCCTATCCCGACAACAAGTGGGGCATGGTGATCGACCTGAACTCGTGTGTGGGCTGTAACGCGTGCATCGTGGCGTGTCAGGCCGAAAACAACATTCCGGTGGTCGGCAAAGAAGAAGTCGGCCGCGGGCGGGACATGCTCTGGCTGCGGGTCGATACCTACTTCGACGACAACACCCAGAATCCGCGCATCATGAATCAGTTGGTTCCATGTATGCAGTGCGAAGATGCCCCATGCGAGCTGGTGTGCCCCGTCGGCGCGACAGTCCACAGCACCGAGGGATTGAACGACATGGTGTACAACCGGTGCGTCGGAACTCGCTATTGCTCCAACAATTGTCCTTACAAAGTCCGCCATTTCAACTTCTTCCAGTTCAGCGACTATGACACTCCTACTCTAAAACTGCTGCACAATCCGCAGGTCACGGTGCGCAGTCGCGGCGTCATGGAGAAGTGCACCTATTGCACGCAGCGCATCAGCGCCGGACGCATTCAAGCCGAGAAGGAGAATCGGCCTGTCCGCGATGGCGAAGTGCTGACCGCTTGCCAGGCGGCGTGCCCGACCAACGCGATCGTGTTCGGCAACCTGAATGATCCGAACAGTCAGGTGGCGCACCAGCGTGACCTGTCGCGAAACTACACGCTGCTGGCCGACCTCAATACCAGGCCGCGTACCACGTATCTCGCCACTGTACCCAACCCCAACCCTTCGATCGGTCCGACACCGTGACGCTCGGCGAAGCCCAGGTCGAAGCACCCGAGCCGTTCATCGAGCACGGGTTCCCACCACTGCTCGGGCCGGACAACAGCTACGGTTCGATCACCGACCGCGTCGACGGACTGGTAATGCGCTCCGAGGGTCGTGCTGCCTGGCGCACTGGATTCGCGGTCGCCCTCGTGCTGGTGATGGTGCTGTTCTTGACGATCGTCGTGCTCGTCTCGATCGGCATTGGCGAGTGGGGCGTCATGATTCCGGTGGCCTGGGGCTTCGCGATTACCAGTTTCGTGTGGTGGATCGGTATCGGACATGCCGGGACGCTGATCTCCGCCATTCTGTTCCTGCTCAAGCAGCAGTGGCGAACGTCGATCAATCGCTTTGCCGAGGCGATGACGATCTTCGCGGTGATCCAGGCTGGCCTGTATCCGGTGTTCCACCTCGGTCGTCCCTGGTTCTTCTACTGGCTCATCCCTTACCCGTCTACGATGGGCGTCTGGCCCCAGTTTCGGAGTCCACTGATCTGGGACTTCTTCGCCGTCAGCACATACTTCACGGTCTCGCTGATCTTCTGGTACCTCGGCATGGTTCCAGACCTCGCCAGCCTTCGCGATCGGGCCGTCAGCCGAACCAGGAAAGTGGTCTATGGCGTCCTGGCGCTCGGCTGGCGCGGGTCTTCGCGGCACTGGCACCGTTACGAGCAGTCTTACTATCTGCTGGCCGCCCTGGCAACGCCGCTGGTCGTCTCGGTGCACAGCGTTGTCAGCACTGATTTCGCGGTCGGCATCGTCGTTGGCTGGCACGAAACGATTTTTCCGCCGTATTTCGTGGCTGGCGCCTTGTTTTCGGGGTTCGCCATGGTGCTCACGATTTCCATTCCGCTGCGCGTCGTGTACGGGCTGCAGGATTTCGTCACGCTGCGCCACCTCGACATCATGGCCAAGTTCATGCTGGTGACGGGCCTCGTCGTCGACTATTCGTATGTCGTCGAACACTTCGTCGGCTGGTACAGCGGCAACGAGTTCGAGGTCGCGCTGCTCGCGAATCGCGCGTTCGGGCCGTATGCGTTGTGGTACTGGCTGGTGCTGGTGTGCAATGTGGCCGTCACCCAGCTGTTGTGGTTCAAGCGCGTCCGGACCACGCCCTTCCTCCTGTTCTGGGTCTCGATTGTCATCAACATCGGGATGTGGCTGGAGCGTTTCATGATCGTCGTCGGTAGTCTGGAGCGCGACTATTTGCCGTCGTCGTGGGGCGTCTTTACGCCGACCATCTGGGACTGGTCCTTCCTTCTCGGAACCCTGGGCCTGTTTGCCAGCCTGATGTTCCTGTTCGCGCGCTACCTGCCGGTCATTCCCGCATTCGAAATGCGGCGCATGCTCCACGAGCTGTGGCTCAGTCGGCGAGGCTGAGAACATGGTCGTCGTACCCGAGCCAATCCAGCCGGCCGAAGCGGAATACGACGCGCCACGTCTCTACGGCGTACTGGCCGAGTTCGACACTCCGGAGCAGCTCGTGCATGCCACGCGGGGCGCATACCTCGCCGGCTATCGCGCGATGGATGCCTACGCCCCGTTTCCAGTTGAGGGCCTGAGCGACGCCCTCGGGTTTCGGCCTAAAGCGGTGCCGCTGATCGGACTGTTCGGTGGCATGTTCGGCGCGGTGCTCGGCTATGGCATGCAGTTTTTCATCCACACCATCTCGCTCCCAATGGACGTCGGTGGCCGGCCACTCAATAGCTGGCCGTCGTTCATCCCCGTGACGTTCGAGATGGGCGTGCTGTTCTCCGCGCTGTCACTGCTGTTCGGGCTGCTCATTTTGAACGGGCACCCCGAGCCGTACCATCCGGTCTTCAACGTCGAAGCGTTCGCTCGTGCGAGCCGCGACCGCTTCTTCCTGTGCATCGAAGCGCGCGATCCGCGGTTCGACGCGGATGGTACCCGCCAGCTCCTGGGCGAGCTGGCGGCACGCGAGGTCAGCGATGTTATGGCGTAAGGTCGGTGGAGCGGCCGCGCTGCTGGGCCTGGTCCTGTTGATGGTCGGCTGCACCCAGAAGATGGCGGTGCAACCCTACAACCGCCCGTACACCGCCAGTGACTTCTTCAGCGATGGCAGTTCCGCCAGACCCATACCCGCGGACACAGTCGCCAGCGGGCACACGCAAGACGACACGCTGCTCTTCACCGGCAAAGACGCCAGTGGTCAGGACAGTACTCAGTTCCCCTTTCCGATTACCCGCGACGTGCTGGACCGCGGCCGCGACCGATTCGAAATCTACTGCGCCCCCTGTCACGGCTACACCGGGGATGGCGACGGACTCGTCGTCCAGCGGGGCTTCAACCCACCGCCCTCGTACAATTCGGATTCTTTACGCCAGGCACCCGTTGGCCACTTCTTCGACGTGGTGAGCAACGGCTTCGGCGCGATGCCGAGCTACGCCGCGCAGATACCCGTTCAGGACCGATGGGCCATCATCGCGTACATCCGAGCGCTGCAGCTCAGCCAGAACGCCACCCTCGACGACGTTCCACCTGACCAGCAAACGCAATTGGAGCAGCAGCCGTGAGCATCGCTCGGCGATGGACACTCACCGCGCTGGTGGTCGGCGTCCTGGGTCTGGTAGCCACGCTCGCGCTTGGCTACGACAACGCCGAGAATTTCTTTCGAGCCTACCTGTTCGGCTACACGTTCTGGGTTGGACTGGCGCTTGGCTCGATTGGCGTACTCCTCACCCAGTTTCTTACAGGTGGGAAGTGGGGCTTGGCAACGCGGCGAGTGTTCGAGGCGGGTACCGCCACGCTCCCGCTGATGGCTGTCCTGTTCGTTCCAATCCTTTTCGGGTTGCCGTACCTGTACGCCTGGGCACGTCCGGACGCGGTGGCCGCCGACGCGGTCCTCCAGCACAAAGCGGTGTATCTGAACGTTCCGTTCTTCATAATTCGCTCGGCGGTGTACCTGGTGACCTGGGTCGTGCTTGGCTACTTGATCCGCCGCTGGTCCCTCGCGCAAGATCGCGGCGACGACCCGCTGATCCTGCGCAGGCTCCAGCGTCTGAGCGTCGTAGCCGCGATAATTCTTGGTTTCACCGTCACGTTTGCAGCGATAGACTGGTTGATGTCGCTCGACGCCGACTGGTATTCCACGATGTACCCGCCGATGGTGGCAATGGGCGACATGCTGCTGGCGTTGGCCCTGGGGACCGCGTTCCTGGCACTGTTTGGAGCGCGCACGAGCCTCGACCGCATGCTAACTCCGGAGCTCTTCAACGACCTTGGCAGCCTGCTCCTGGCGTTCATCATG
>JAFAWJ010000535.1 GCA_019242065.1 Chloroflexota bacterium | reverse complement strand
GCTCCTCACGGAGCTGCGTGCCGGCAGCCGCAGCCTCGAGCAAGCCTTTCTGACGCTCACGTCGGCGGAGGAGAGTGAGTAGCTAGTTAGGTAGTTACCCGTCAGCAGTCAGTTGCTGAGATCCGCGCTGTCGAGAAATCTTCCTCCGATCGCGTCCCGAAGGGTGGTAGCTGACAGCCAGCGTCTGATAGCTGACCGCTAGCGTTTCTCTCGGATCACCATCAGCTCGTAGCTGCAGGCGATGACGTCCTGTGGCTGGATGCGCACTGGACGCCGAAACAGGCCGCTCGGTTTACGTAAGAGGTAGGAACGCACTGCCAGCGTCTTGTCGTCCACGTCGGCATCCTGCAGCTGGCCGACGTTGTCGCCGCCCTCGGTCATCACCTGCAGGCCGACCAGCGACTCGATCGGAAACCAGCGCTCGTCGGCGTGCGGCGGACCCAGGTCGACGGCCACCGTGTCGGCGACCAGCACCGTGTGAGGCCCCAGGCGATACACATACTCGGCAGGAATGCGCTGGACCTGCCACCCGTCGCCGTGCTTGACGTTCAGCACCGCGATGCGGCCGCCTTGCATATCCAGCAGCACGTCCGACACGACGCCTGCCTGCCGCGCCACGTGGGTATCGACCACAGGCATGCCCGGGACGCGGCTGATTCTCATTCCTCTTCGATCACAAACTCGAACAGCAGCACGCTCAGGCTCAGGAACAGGGCGTCGAAGGCGACCAGCAGGCCCAGCCACTGACCGACCTCGGGCGGCTCGGCGCCAGGCACGTGGACCGCCGCGCCGGTCGTCTTGACGGTGGCCAGGATAACCGGCACCTGGACCGGAAACAGCAGCAGCGGCAGCAGCACATCGCGAGCGCGCGTGTGGGCGGCGATGGCGGCGAAGAGTGTGCCGACCCCCGCCAGACCCAGGGTGCCCAGGAGCAGTCCCAGTATCAGCAACGGCAGGTTGACGCTGACGTCGAACAGGGCGATGAACGCCGGCACGGCCACGAGCTCGACCACCAGCATCGACGTGAAGCTGGCGACGACCTTGGCCACGTAGAGCGCGGATCGATCGACGGGCGCCAGCAGCAGGCCGTCGAGGGTGCGGCGGTCGCGCTCACGGGCGAACGAGCGGCCCAGGCTCAGGACGCCGGCGAAGGTGACGGTGACCCACAGGACACCGGGGGCGACGGCGGCGACGTTGTCGACACGCAGATCGAAGGCAAAGTTGAAGATAACCAGGACCAGGAGGGCGAAGACGACGCCGGCTAGGACGGTCTCGCGGCCGCGGGCCTCGACCAGGGCCTCTTTCCAGATCAGTGCGCGCAGCTGCTTCGCAAAGCTAGCTCTGGGCGGTGCCTGGGTGGCTTCGTGGTCACGTGTCTCTGCCGTGAGGAGATCGGTCATCCAGCGAGGACTTCGAGTCTCTCCGACAGTGCACCAAGGTCTGAGGGCGACGTTGCGGCCTGCTCGTACACGATCCGCCCGCGCGCCAGAATCGCTGCGCGCGTGCCGAGCCGCAGCCCGGTGGCCAGGTTGTGCGTGGTCAGCACCACCGTGCGCTGGCCGCTGGTGAGCAGGTCCTCGATGAGGCCCGAGGCCGCGGCGTCGAGGCCCGTGTCAGGCTCATCCAGCAACAGGACGGGCGGGTCGTGCAGCATGGCGCGAGCGATTGTCACACGCTGCTGCTGGCCGCGCGACAGGCGGCCGACGGGTACATCGGCCAGATGCGTCGCGCCCACCTGTCCCAGCAGCGCCGAGACGCGCGCCTCAACATAGGCGACGCCGTACAGCCGGGCGTACAGACGCAGGTTCTCGGCGGCGCTCAGCTCGTCATAAAGATAGGTGGCGTGGCTGACCACCCCGACCAGTCCGCGAGCCGATTTCGGGGGCAGGCCGGCAACCAGCGCCTTGCCGCGCGCGGCACGCATCAGACCCGCGAACACGCGGATGAACGTCGACTTGCCGGCGCCATTCGGTCCAAGCAGCAGCAAACGCTCGCCAGGGGCCACCTCCAGGTTGATGTCGATGAGCGCCGGCGTGATCGCCGGCTGACCCGCGTAGCGGGCGGTCAGTCCTTCAGCGCGGACGAGTCTCACACCTCGGCGCGGCGGGCCAACATGAGCTGCCGCAGCCGGTTTCGGCCTCGCTGGCGCTCGACGTCGTACTCGCTCTGGCTGACCTCTCCCGCGGCGAAACGCTCGTCGAGGGCCGCCATGCGCACGACCAGCTCGAGGCGTTCCTGCTCGGTCTCGACCGTCGGCCGCGCCAGCTCGCCGGTGGCCGTACGCCGCAGCCGGCCGCCGAACAGCAGCACGCCACCGCCGATGACGAACAGCACGACGCCCAGACTGATCAGCGCCAGCTCGTTGGGAGCAATCCCGGTCGCCCCACCCAGGCCGGCCAGCTGGCCGCCGATGATCGTCGATCTGGCGACGTTGGACGCCGAGTACAGGGCGTAGGTCTGGCCGCCCATCTGGGTCGGCCCACCCGACTGCAGCGGACTGCCTTGTAGCGACATTCCGGAACTGGGCAGGTACATGCTGAAGCTGCTGGTCGGATACGGCACCTGCATGCTCACGTCGACGTTCGAGCCGCTGTAGGGCAGCTGGAAGGACATGGCGAACTGGTGGCGCCCGGGCGGGATGGGGCTGGTCACCTGGATGCCGCCGACACCCGGGATGACATCCTGGTCGCTGAAGCCAGTCTGCATCTGGACCCCGAGCGCACCCTGGGGCAGCGCGAACTTGATGGCCTTGGCCAGCTGCTGGTCCTGGGGATCCGCGGTCACGAAGGTGTGGTCGCTGTTGTTCAGCAGCGCGCCCATTTCCATGCACTGGACGACGCCCTGGTCGGCGCCCATCACCAGCAGGTTCAGGCTTTCGAGTTGGATGGAGCCGTCGGTGGTGGTCGCGTCGTAGACGGTGATGTCCGCCTGGGTGGTCGACTGGTCGGTCAGCTGGAAGGGGGTGTCCGACGGATAGTTGACGTCCTGGTAGCGGGCGACGGTGAGGTAGACGTTGTTGGGATCGCGATCGACGCCGGTGAACGTGTAGCGGCCGCCGGCGTCGGCCTGGACGGTTTGCTGGCCGAGCGGTTTCTGCTCTTTGCGGCCGAAGGCGATCAGCATGACGCTGGTCCCGGCGGTATTTGCGCCGCCGCTGGTCTTGTTGAGGACCTGGCCAGTGACGGTGCCGTCGAGGGGGTCCGCAAAGGCGGTGACGCCGGTGAGGGCCATGAACGCCGCGACGATCGCTGCAAGACACAAGGGGCGAAGGATGAAGGTCATGAGACGGGACTTTCGGTCGGCGTGGGGCGCGTTGACTGCCGCGCGGCGGCGAAGGCGGCTCGTGCGGCGGCGATCTCGCGTTCGATCTCTTCGTCCACGGCGCCGAGGCTGCCCTGCTCGTCGCGCAGCGCCGCGCTGGCCTGCGCCAGCAGTTGCGCCGACAGCAGGTCAAAGTCGACCGAGGAGAGTTTGCCCATGTCGCGGTCGAACTCGAGCTCCAGCACCTGCTGGTAGAGCTTGAAGCGATCCGCTCCGGGGTTCTCGGCGGTCATGACGCTTTCGACGTGCGCGCCGCGGGCAAACGGCAGCAGCACGAAGGCCGCCGCGGCGGCCACCAGCGCAATACCCAGGATGGAGGGCAGCAGGTCGGCGTTCACCGACCGTACTCGTTGCGAAAGCGGTGGAACTCGTCGGCCACGTCCGAATCTACTTGCAGGCTCGATGCGGACGTCGAGGCGCCTCGCCGCCAGGTCTTGAGCAGGACGGCGAGGATCAGCACCCCGATGGCGACGCCGATCAGCGGGCCGATCCAGACGCCCAGCGAGATGCCGTGCTTGGGCGGCTCGGTGAGGATGCTGTCGCCGTAGCTGGCGACGAACTCGTTCAGGATTTGCTGGTCGGACTCGCCGGCGGCGAGCTTGGTGCGGATGACGGCGCGCATGTCGGCGGCCAAGCCCGATGGGGAGTCGGCGACGGTCTCGCCTTCGCAGACGGGGCACTGGAGTTGGAGGGCGACGCGGCGGACGGCGTCGTCGAGGGCGTCAGCGTGGGCGAGGGTCGGGACGAGGGCGAGGGCCAACAGCAGCAGGGCTGACAGCAACCGCACTGTCGAGAAAACCCCTCGGCGGGGGGCCTTAACCATGTCAGGAGAGACCACCACGCCGGCGGTTTGCGCCTCGGCGGACGAGCTCATACTGCTGGCGGCTTGCGCCTCGGCGGACGAGCTCACGCTTCAATGCCTACCGCGCCGCGGGCGGGGAAGATGGCGCGCTGGCGGGAGGGCGTCGGCGCCGGCCACATGGTCACCACGGTGCCCAGCAGCAGCAGCACGCCGCCGGCCCAGATCCAGCTCACCAGCGGATTGATGAAGATCGCCAGACTCACCTGTGCCGCCGCGCCATCGCCGGTCCAGTCGCCCAGCACCACGTACAGATCTTCAAACGGCGTCGACCGCAGCCCGACTTTCGTGCTCGGCTGCTGCGGGAAATTATCGAAGAACTGCTTTTCAGGCCGCAGTGGCTCCGAACCGTTGACCGTCAGCATGCCGTCGGTCACCTTGACGCCGGGCTGCTGGATGGTCTGCACCCCGTTGGCGGTGATCGTATAGCTCCCGAGGGTGATGCTCTGGCCCGGCGAGAGCGCCACCTGCGTTTGCTGCTGATACACCTGCGAGCCGAGGGCGCCAGCGCCGATCAGCAGGATCGCCAGGTGGACCAGATAGCCCCCGTAGCGTCGATTGTTGCGCCGAATCAGGCTGCCGACCGCCAGGACGTAGTTTTCGCCAGTGGCGTGGTGGCGCGCCATGGTGCCGCGCACGAACTCCTGCAGAATCGTGCCGAGCACGAACAGACACAGGCTGAAGCCCAGCAGCGCGAACGGATCGCGCACGCCCGCGAGCAGCATCAGCAGCAGGCCACCGAGCGTGCTGCCGACGGGCACCATGAAGCTGTGGCGCAACTGCTCCCAGGATGCGCGGCGCCAGGGCAGCAGCGGGCCAATGCCCATCAGCAGCAGCAGCGCGGCGAATAACGGCCCACCGACCTGTTTGAAGTACGGCGGCCCGACGCTCACCTTCTGATTGGCCACGGCTTCGGCGACCAGCGGATAGATGGTCCCCCAGAAGATCGCGAAGGCGATGCCCAGCAGCAGCAGGTTGTTGATGAGGAAGCTCGATTCGCGCGACAGCAGCGAGTCGATCTGGTTGTCGCCTCGCAGTTGCGGCAGTCGCCAGAAGAACAGCGCCAGCGAGCCGACGATCGCCAGGCCAAGGAACGTGAGAAAGAACGGCCCGATCTCCGAGAGAGCAAAGGCGTGGACGGACGCCAGGATGCCGCTCCGCACGACGAACGTGCCGAAGATGCTCAGGAAAAACGTCACCATGAGCAGGACGACGTTCCACGCCTTCAGCATGCCGCGCCGTTCCTGCATCTGGATGCTGTGGATGAAGGCGGTGCCGACCAGCCACGGCATCAGCGCTACGTTTTCGACGGGATCCCAGCCCCAGTACCCGCCCCAACCGAGGACGTGATAGGCCCACCACGCCCCCAGAATGTTGCCCAGCCCCAGGATGACCCAGGCCACCATGGCGTAGCGGCGCGACAGGGCCAACCAGTCGTTGCCGAGCTTGCCCGTTGCCAGAGCGGCGATGCCAAACGCAAACGGCACGCTCCACGCCATCAGGCCGGCTAGCAACATCGGCGGGTGGATCCGCATGCCCGCGTCGTACAGCAAGGGGTTCAGGCCGACGCCGTCGGCTGGCGGATGCGGCAGCGCCTCGAACGGCGTGGCGACGAAGCCCAGCAGCAACGTCATGAAGGCCTGGATGGTCATCAGGACGGCCACGACGTAGGGCATGAACACGCGGTGCGGGCCGGGCTTGCGCTGCTGCCACAACACGATGGCCGTGAAGAGGGACAGGGTCCACGCCCAGTAGAGGAGCGACCCTTGCTGGCCGCTGTAGAACGCCGCCAGGACCAGGTCGAGCGACATGGCCCGACTCGAGTGCTCCCAGACGTAGCGCAGCGAGAAGTCGTGGACCGCCAGCGCGACCAGCAGCGTGAGCGACGCGGCGGTGATCAGCCCGGTGACCGCCCAGGCCGCGTTCTGCCCGCTGAGAATCAGCTCGCGCGATCGAACCCGCACGCCGGCGAGCGAGCTGACGATTGCGTACAGCGCCAGGCCGAAGGCGCCGACGATACAGACCTCGCCTAACGCCGCCATGCCCTAGCTCGCCGATGCCGCGTAGTCATGCTCCTCTGGCGGAGCGGCGTCCTCGAGCCTGGACGGGCATTTCGCCAGGACGTCGTTGGCGGCAAAGGTGCCCTGCGCGTTCAATTTGCCCTCGGCGACGATCTGCACGTCGCCAGCGCTGGTGTCGGCCATCGTGTCGGGCACCTGACCACCGGTGTACGTCACGGTCAGCGGGGTACTGGCCGGCGTGTCGGCGATCAGAAAGTGAACGCTCAGGCCATCGCCATCGTGTTCGAGCGAGCCGGGCACGAGCGTGCCTGAAACGCGCAGCACCTGGTTCTGGGCCGAGGCGCCCTGCGCCTGCAGCTCGCTGACCGTCAGAAAGTACTCCGTGGTCCCGCGCAGGCCCATGGTGACCAGGTAGGCGACGGCCAGCGCGATGACACCCCCGGCGATGATGAACTTCAAATTGCCGCCCCCGGGCAGCGAGCGGGCCGGGCTGGGGCTAGAGTGAACTACTGACGCCACGTACGAAAACCCCCTCGAGCACCGCCGCCAGAAGCACGGTCACGGCCCCAAAGATCAGCACGATTCGACCGTCCACACCGCCCACTGGCAAGCCTACCCGCCGCCAGCGAAACGCAAACTGATATGCGACCACGGCGCACGCGACTTTGACCGCCAGAACCCCAGCATAGAGCGCGCCTGCGCCATGCGACAGTCGATCGAAGGTCATCACCGCGCCCGTCGCCAGGAACACCAGCAGACTCAGCTCGGTGATCTCCTTGAAGCGTTGCCGCGACGCGGACGGATCGCCGCGCGGCGGCCCGTCCAACCATAGGACGGCGCTCCAGCCCAGAAAGACGATTGACGCGATAGCGTGGAGCCATCGAAGGACGACCAGCAGTCCCTCAGCCAGATCGGCCGCTGGCA
>JAFAWJ010000186.1 GCA_019242065.1 Chloroflexota bacterium | reverse complement strand
CAGCCCGTCCATGGTCAACCGACGCCTCGACGCCGCTATCGACGAACCCGACGCGGGTTGTACGCTGACGACGTATCGGGTCAGGCAAATGAAGAATCCCTGGATTGCATTTCTCGCGCGTCGACTGTTGAGTGCGTGCCTCGTCTGCGTCGGTGTTCTGTTCGCTGCATTTATCATGGTCCGCCTCATCCCCGGCGATCCGGCGGTGACTGTTGCCGGTCAGGGAGCTTCAGCCGAACGTATCACGCAGGTACGCGATGATCTGGGTCTGAACGAACCGGTGCTCCAGCAGTTCGCGGACTACTCTGGCCGCCTGCTGCACGGCGACATGGGCACTTCGTTCCAGTTGAGTCAAAAGCCCGTTCGCGACCTGGTTGCCGAGCGAACGGGTAACTCGGTGCAACTGGCGGTCAGTTCGCTGCTCGCGGTCCTCATCCTGAGTCTGCCATTCGGGATGCTCATGGGCGGGCTCACCGTCAATGGCCGGCACCGAACGCTCGAGGTTGGATTCACCGCGGTGAGCAGCCTGGTAGGCGCCTTACCTGAATTTCTGCTTGCCACGTTTCTTGCCTTTATTTTCGCAGTTTGGCTGCGCCTCTTGCCCGTCGCGGGTGACGCGTTTCCGCAGAATCTGATTTTGCCGCTCCTCGCAGTGATTTTGCGCCCGGTCTTCGTACTTTCCCGACTGGTGCGAGTTGAGACGTTGAACGCGCTTTCGACTGACTACATCCGCACCGCGCGGAGCAAACAACTCCCGTCGCACGTCATTTACCTGCGGCACGTGCTGCCAAACGTAACAACCGCCGCGCTCACTATTGGCGGCCTTCTCTTTTCGGGAGTGATCGGCGGCGCCGTCATTGTTGAAAACATTTTCAACCGTCCGGGATTGGGGACAACACTCGTCAATGCTGTCCACGCCAACGACTACCCGGTCGTGCAGGCCGTCGTCCTATTATTGGGTTTTACCGTCGTCGCGGCGAACGCTATGGTCGACATCGCCGTGGCGATCCTCAACCCACGTTCGTTGACGCGCGGCACCTGAGGGGAGGCGACACGATGGTCAAGGCTTTCTTCAGAGCGCCCACCAGCATCATCGGGCTTATCTTGCTGGCACTCCTGGCGGTCGACGCGATTGTGGCGCCGGTGCTCCTCGCGGATCGAGCGCGCGCGTTCGACGTGTTCGCTGCCAATCAGCGACCGAGTTCCGCCCACTGGTTCGGCACTGATGCCCTTGGCCGCGATTTGCTGATGCGGACTCTCGTGGCGGCACCTGTTTCGTTGTCGCTGGCGCTCGTCGCGACGGTGTTGAGCGCGCTGATCGGATATTCGCTCGGCACGATTGCGGCGCTGCTGCCAGGCCGCCCGAGAACGGTCGTCCTGCGTACCATCGACGCACTTTTCGCCTTCCCTTTTCTGCTCGTAGCAATTTTTATGGCGGCAGTGATTGGGCCGGGCGTACTCGGTGTCGTCCTGGGCGTCGCCATACCCGCGTCTTTTGGCAAGGCACGCGTATCCAGTGCACTGGTCATGTCAATGGGTGGACGCGAGTTTATTTCCGCTGCTCGGACGCTCGGTGTGCGGCCGCGCCGGCTGATGTTTCGGTACTTGCTGCCCAACATCGGCGAGACACTCACGCTGACGACGGCAGTATCAATCAGTGCGGCGATCCTGGCGGTTTCCTCACTCAGCTTCCTCGGGCTTGGCATACAGCCGCCGGACTACGACCTGGGCCGCATGCTGACAGATGGCGTCAACGCGCTGTATACGAACCCAATGGCTGCGCTCGGGCCTGCGCTGCTCATTGGTATGTGTGCACTGGCATTCGGTTTTGTTGGCGAAGCGCTGGCGCGCGCCTTCAATCCGGTGCTGTGGACACAAACGCAACCTTCCTCCCGGACCAGGACGGCGGCGGCGCCCGAGCGACCGGTCGTGATCGCCGCAACATCATCTGACGCGCTTCGGGACGCAACGCCGGTGCCGCCGCCGCCGGAAAGCTCGCCACCAATCCTGGAAGTTGCCAACCTGTCGGTGACGTTCCCGGGCGCCGTCGCACCCGTGCAGGTCCTCGACGATGTCTCGTTCTCGGTTGCCAGGGGCGAAACGCTCGGGATCGTCGGTGAATCGGGCAGCGGGAAGACGATGACAACGCTGGCCATCGCTCAACTGGTCCCTCATCCGGGACACGTCGCGGGCACCGTTCGAATCGACGGCAACGACCTCGGCAAGATGCCTCGACGTGCCTTGCGTACGTTGCTCGGAACGCGCGTCGCCAACGTCTTCCAGGACCCGGGCGCATCGCTCAATCCTTCACTGAAGATTGGTGTCCAGTTGACTGAGGGCGTTACCGAGCACCGACGAATGAGTCAACGGCAGGCGGCCGCCGCGGCGCTCGATGCCCTCAAAGAGGTCAATATCGCAGCCCCTGAGCGCCAGCTCGGTCGTCATCCACATGAGTTGTCGGGTGGCATGCGACAGCGTGTCATGATCGCCATGGGTGTCATGAAGCAGCCGGACGTACTTATCGCTGATGAGCCAACAACAGCTCTCGACGTGACCGTTCAAGCGCAGATCATGGAGCTGCTGTCGGAGATCAATAGCCGCCGCCATACCGCGGTGTTGTTCGTCTCGCACAACATCGCACTGGTCAGTCAGAACTGCGAGCGCGCCCTGGTGATGTACGCGGGGCGGATCGTCGAGGATCTCTCGATGGCGCAGATGGAAGCCAATCCGCTGCATCCGTATACACGGGCGCTACTGGGCGCGGTCCCTGACATGAGCCGGCCTCGGACGGACCGTCTGGAGACTATCCCCGGTGTCGCGCCGGACCCCTCGGACCTGCCAGACGGATGCGCATTCCGCCCGCGCTGTCCGCTGGCGGTGGCTGCGTGCGCTACAGAGCGACCCGCGCTCCTGCAGCGGCCTGATGGGCGCCGAGTCGCGTGCCTGGTCGTCAACTCGGACCTCGCGTGAGTCTGGCAGTGCGAGGTGTGAGAGTCGTCTATGGCGACGGCGGGAACGCACTGAAGGCAATCGACGGCCTCGATCTGGTCGTGCCTTCGGGCGGCACCCTCGGCCTGGTTGGCGAGTCCGGGTGTGGCAAGTCGACGCTTGCGCGCGCCATTGTCGGCCTGGTGCCTCTGGTATCCGGCGAAGTCACTCTGGACGGCGTCGATTTTACCGCACAGCGGCGCCGCGACTCGTTGGAGTTTCGTCGTCGGGTGCAGATGATTTTTCAGGATCCGTATGCGTCGCTCAATCCGCGTATGACGACACGCGAGATGCTCGACGAAGCGCTCGCGACGCGAGGCGTACCCTCCGGCTCCGCGCGTCGCGCCGAGGCCACACACATTCTCGATCTGGTCGGGTTGCCCCTGACCGCACTTGATCGATACCCACACCAATTTTCGGGCGGGCAGCGCCAGCGCATTGCGATTGCACGCGCGCTCGGGGTGGGTCCAGACGTGATCGTCAGTGACGAGGTTACGTCTGCACTTGATGTCTCCGTTCAGGCAACGATCCTCAATCTGCTGCGAGACCTTCAGCGTGACTTGAAGCTGTCCTACCTGTTCATTTCGCATGACCTGTCCGCCGTCCGAGCTATGAGTGATGTCGTGGCGGTGATGTACCTCGGTCGCATAGTCGAGACGGCGCCGACCGATGCGTTCTTCGAGCGGGCGGAGCATCCATACTCCAGGGCGCTCATTGCCAGTGTGCCGCGTTTGTGGGCGCCACGCGCTCCGGCGGCAATTTCGGGCGAACTTCCGGACCCGAGGCAACCGCCGTCGGGGTGCCGCTTTCACACACGCTGCCCAATCGGTCCGGCTGCATCCAACGATCGCCAGATTTGCATAGAAGTTGATCCGCACCTGGGCGCGACTGAACGACGCCACGCAAGTGCGTGTCATTTCGCTGCGATGCAGACGTCGGTTGGTTCGCACGAACTGCCGTCAGTTGATGCCTTTGACCGCATACCTGGCTCCCGGTAGACTGGAGTTGAACCACGGGACCGGGGGTCGAACAGTGCAAATCAAGTGGCAGCTTGCGCAGAGGTGCCTCAGCCTCGCGGCTGCGATAGGTGTGG
>JAFAWJ010001077.1 GCA_019242065.1 Chloroflexota bacterium | reverse complement strand
GGACGGCATCCAGGCCATCGAGCACGCCTGGTTGTTCGACCACCTGTTTCCGATCGCCGGCGAGCGCACCGGGCCGATTTTCGAAGGGTGGACACTGCTGTCCGCCCTCGCGGCGCAAACCGAGCGCCTCCGGCTGGGGCTGATGGTCACCAGCAATCGCTTTCGGCCACCGGCGATGCTGGCCAAGATCGCCGCGACGGTGGACGTCGTTTCGGGTGGCCGACTCGACTTCGGCATCGGGGCTGGCTCTCGGCCCAGCCTGCCCTGGGCCCGCGCCGAGTACGACGCGCACGGACTCCCGTACGATGACGCCATACATGCGGTCGGCAGCTTTGCCGAGGCGTGCACCGTCATCAAGCGGCTGTGGACCGCGGACGAGCCATTCGACTTCGACGGCACCTACATCCACCTGACCGGCGCGTGGTGCAATCCGAAACCCGTGCAGCGGCCCTATCCGCCGATGGTCATCGGCGGGCGGGCCCTGGCAACGCTGCGGGTGGTCGCCGAGCACGCCGACGTGTGGAACATCGCCGGTGTCGACATGGCCGACGCCGCGAGTCGCAGCGCGGTCCTGGACCGCTACTGTGCGGAGATCGGACGCGATCCCGCGACGATCACCCGCTCAACCTCGCTGCGGGTGGCGTACGAGGACCCGCGGGCGACGCGCGGGGCGATTGCGGAGGCTGTCGAGGTGGGCTTTCGGCACATCGTCCTGTCGCTGCCGGCGCCATACCCCGAGAACGTCGCGCGCTGGGTCGCGGACGAAGTGATCAATGACTAACCAGTTGGCCTGGGGAGGTCCGCATGCAGAGCTCGACGCTTCTTGAGGCCGTGTTGGCGGGTGGCGTGAGCCGCCGTGGGCTGATCCAACTGGTGATGGGCGCTGGGGCGGTGGCGCTGGCGGCTGCTTGCTCCGCGCCGGCAGCGACACCGGCTCAGCCGGCCGCAACGTCGACGACGGCTGCCAATGCCGCTGGTGCATCGCCAACGAGCGCTGCGACTGCCGTCTCCAGTAGCGCCAGCGGGGCGCCGGGCGCCGCTACCGCCGCATCCAGCGGCGTCACCTCCGCGACAGCCGTGTCCACGGGCGCCAGCACCGTCGCGACGTCATCGACCGCCAGCACCGTGCTGCCGACCTACATCCCCTCGCAGGCCGTCAAGCCCGACCTGCCGCCGCCGCTCGCGGGCGTGGACGCCGGCTATCTGAGCTATCCGCAAAACCCGCCCGCGTCCGTCACCGACACGCCCGGACGCGGCAGTGTCGTGAATTTACTGACCTTCCAGTACACCCCGCCCGTCGCGGCGCTCGACCAGAACGCGGCTTTGCAGGAGCTCAACAAACGCCTGGGTGCGGAGGTCCACCTCCAACTGGCGCCGATCGCCGATTATCCGCAGCGGCTCCAGACCCTGATGGCCGGCGACGACCTGCCCGACACCATCTACTTCAGCGCGCCGTCGACCACGCCCGGCCTGGCCCAGTTCCTCAAGAGCAAATGTGCGGACCTGACCCCGTACCTGGCCGGCGACGCCATCAAGGACTACCCCAATCTCGCCGCGTTTCCGACCGAAGCGTGGAAGGCAGGCGTGTACGGGACCAGCCTGTACGGCGTTCCGATCGTGTACAGCAAGCTGTATCGCGCGTTCTGGGCGCACCAGGAACTGCTCGACCAGGCCGGCGTCGGGATGCCCAAGGACACCGACGACTTCAAGCAGATCCTGCAGCAGGTTACCAACGCGCAGGCGGGACAGTGGGGCATCGGTGTCGATCCAGATACGGGCCTCGGCGTCACCACCTGGCTCGAAGGCACGTGGTTCGGGGCACCCAACAACTGGCGCCTCGATCCTGGTGGCAAGTTCGTCAAAGATCGCGAAGCGGACTCGTACGCGGCGGCGGTGGCCTACACGCGTGACCTGTACGCCGCGGGCGTGTTCCACCCCAACGACGTGACCGGCAACAACGCCCAGGGCAAGACCGACTTCGCGGGCCGCAAGGTCGTCTTCCGCTGGGATGGCGCCGCCTCGGCGGTGCAGTTCTGGGACCAGAGCGCCGCCGCCGATCCACCTGGCAAGCTCCGCATCACGCCGCCCTTCAGTGCGCCCGGGTCCACCGCGGCCTTTCCGCTCGGGATCAGCTCGGGTGGCTTCAGTGTGCTCAAGCAGGGCAGTCCGGATCGGATTCGCGAGGTGCTGCGCATTTTGAATTTTCTGGCCGCGCCGTTCGGGACCCAGGAGCACCTGCTCGTCAATTACGGGGTGGCCGACGTCGATCACACGCTCGACGCCAACGGTAACCCCATTCTGACCGACAAGGGGCAAGCCGAAGTGACGCCGTCGTGGACCTTTGTGGTCCGCGCGACGCCGGTCCTGTTCGATCCCAAGTCGGCCGATTTTGCCAGGGTGCTGCAGGCGGACCAGGTGCCCAATATCCAGGCCGGACTGGCGGATCCGACGCTTGGCCTGTACTCGGAGACGATGTCGACCAAGGGTGCGATTGCCGAGCAGCCGTTCCTGGATGGTGTGACGGATGTGGTGCTGGGGCGGCGGCCGATGTCGGATTTCGACCAGCTGGTGAAGGATTGGCGCGCCGCCGGAGGGGATCAGATTCGGAGTGAGCTGGAGCAGTCCCTCGCGGCGACTACCGGGTGACAACGACGTTTTCCCCAGAGGAGACCCCCAGGTTTCCCTGCGCGGGTTCTCTCGAGGAGGTCATTCAGTGTCAACGTCATGTTCCGAGGGAGTGGGGTCACTTCGGTTTTCCACGACAGTGTCCGAACATTGAGTTGGCTTGGGGATGCCACCAGTGGTCCACCCCAGGCGCGAGATCCGGGGAGCTCAGGCGGAGGATTTCAGGCGGTGCGAGGCGAGCGCGGCGCCTTCCACCAGGGCGCGCAGTTTGGCCCACACGATGTCCGCGCTGCAGCGGCCCCCGCCGAAGCCGCAATCGGGCGCGGCCATCAGGTTCTCGCGCCCGACCAGCTTCGCGTACTGCACCAGTCGATCGGCGACCAGCTCCGGGTGCTCGACGAAATTGGTCTTGTCATCCACCACGCCCGGAATCAGCACCTTGCCGTCAGGCAGCTTGACGTCCTGCCACACCTTCCACTCGTGCGCGTGCCGCGGATTGGCCGCCTCGACCGAAATCCCCACCGCGTTGCACTGCAGTGCCAGGTCAATGACGTCCCGCAGCGCGATGTCTCGCAAGTGCGGGCCTTCGTAGTTGCCCCAGCACACGTGAATACGGATCTGTTCGGCGGGAATGGTGCGCACCGCGTAGTTGAGCGCCTCGACGTGCAGCTGCACCACCTTGCGGAAGTCGGAAACGCTCAGGTCGGCGTAGTCGGTGTTGGCGCCCGAAGCCAGGTCCGGGCAATCGAGCTGCACCACGAAACCGGCGTTGGCGATCGCCTCGTACTCGTGGCGCATGACGTCGGCGATGGCGGAGAGAAACTCTTCTTCGGTGGCGTAGTACGCATTGCGGACGGTGCGAGCCACCATGCCCGGCGAGACCGCTGGCACAAAGACGTCCGTTGCCGGATGACCGGCGAGCGCCGCCTGCAGGTTGGCGATGTCCGTGCGCACCGCGCTCGGGTCTTCAAGCGTCAGCGGTCCGACGCAATACGTCGCGACGCCGCCCAGGTTGCCGACCTGCTGGGTGCGCGCGAACTCGTGGAACTCGGCGATGTCCGAGCGATAATGGCCGGGCACATCCTCGAGCGCGCGGTAGGTGTCGCGAGCCTCGCGTGAGCGGATCAGGCCGGCCTCGACGCTCCAGGGCGGCAGCCGGTGGAGCTTGAGCGCCCCCGGACGGCGTTCCAGCCCACCCAATCGGGCGCCGACATAGTCGAAGAAGCTGGTCTTGCTCATCTCGCCGTCGTCAATGACGTCGAGGCCGACCTCCAGCTGCCGACGGACGACCTCCGCGACGGCTTGCTTCACGCCGTGCTGGACCGTGTCGCGTTCGCTGGCCGAGAGCTGGTCGCCCTCCAGACGTCGGGCGAGCAGCGGGCGGAGGTCCGCCGGCTTGCGCAGTGCGCCAGTATGCGTGGTGAGGATGCGATCCGTACTTCGTTGCATCGCGTCCTGTATACCGCGCCGGGGACGGGCGAGGTGATGCACCATGTTCGCGTGCCATGCAGGTGATCATCGTTGGCGGCGGGATCGGCGGCCTCGCCACGGCTATCGCGTTGCGCAAGGTAGGGATCGAGCCGCTGGTCCTCGAACAGGCGCGTGCCTTCACGGCCATCGGGGCCGGTCTCGGGCTCCAGGTGAACGCCACCAGAGCGCTGACGTATATCGGTGCCGATGCCTACTGGCGCGAAACGGCCTCACCCATCCTGTACGGGGCGCAGCGCGGTCTGGAAGACGGCGAGCTGATCTCGTCTTCGTCCATGGAGCTGCAGCACAGCATCTACGGAGAGTATTACCGCTGCGGGCACCGTGCCGACCTGCTGGAGAGCCTGCTCCGCTCGCTGCCGACCGAGTCGGTGCGCGCCAGGAGCCGCGTGGTCGCCCTCGAGGAGACCAATCACGACGTGGCCGTGGAACTCGAAACTGGCGAGGTGATCCGCGGCGACCTGCTCATCGGGGCCGACGGCTTGAATTCGCGCGTGCGGACGCTGCTCTTCGGCGAGCAGGAGGCGCGCTTCACGGGCACCGTCGTCTGGCGCGGGCTTATGCCGCGCGCGAAGGTATCGGCGGACTATTCCGAGCACATTTTGTCGTGGCTGGGTCCGCGCCGCCACGTGCTGGTCTA
>JAFAWJ010000879.1 GCA_019242065.1 Chloroflexota bacterium | reverse complement strand
CAACGGTGAAAACCCATGTCAACAACATCTTCAGCAAAGTCGGCGTCCGCGATCGCGCGCAGGCGGTGGTCTACGCACTGCATCATGGGCTGGCCGCCTGATGGATTTTCAGGACGTCCTCAGTAAGCGGCGCATGGTGCGCAGCTTCGGGCCGCGACGGCTGCCGCGCAACGTGGTCGAGCGCATCATTCCCAACGCGCAGCGAGTCGCTTTGGCTCGATTGAACGCTTGGGAGAGTTCAGGACGTCGTCCGCAAGCGGCGCATGGTGCGCAGCTTCAACGCCGCGGCGGCTGCCAAGCGACGTGGTCGAGCGCATCATTCCCAACGCGCAGCGAGTCGCTTTGGCTGGATTGAACGCCTGATGGACTTTCAGGAGGTCGTCCATAAGCGGCGCATGGTGCGCAGCTTCGGGCCGCGGCCGCTGCCGCGCGACGTGGTCGAGCGCATCATTCCCAACGCGCAGCGAGTCGCGTTGGCTGGATTGAACGCCTGATGGAGTTTCAGGACGTCGTGCGCACACGGCGCATGGTGCGCAGCTTCGAGCCGCGGCCGCTGCCGCGCGACGTGGTCGAGCGCATCGTCCGCAACGCGCAGCGCGCGCCGTCGGCAGGCTTCTCCCAGGGTTGGGCGTTTCTCGTCCTCGACGGCAGCCAACAGACGCGAACGTACTGGGACGCGGTCGGGCCGACGGACGCCGCCGCGTTTCGCTGGCAGGACCTGTATACCGCCCCGCTGCTGATCGTGTGTCTTTCGAACAAACATGCCTATCTCGACCGTTACGCGCAGGCGGACAAGGGCTGGACAGATCGGTCGGAATCGCACTGGCCAGCCCCGTACTGGGATATCGACACGGGCATGGCGGCGCTGCTGATGCTGCTGACCGCGGTCGACGCGGGGCTCGGAGCGCTGTTTTTCGGCATGCCGCCGGAGAAGGTCCCAAGCCTGCGCGCGACGTTTGGCATCCCAGAGCAGTACGCGCCGATCGGCACTGTGGCGGTCGGTTATCCGAAGCCCGGGGATCCGCCGTCACGGTCGCTGAGCCGCGGCCGTCGGCCGGCCGACGAAGTGATCCACCGCGGCCGCTGGTGAGGTTTTCCCAACTGCGACCCCGCTGAAACAGTTTTCCTGGACGTGCCGTAAACCGTCACATGACCGTGGAATCACCTCGACAGGCCGTCACGTTTGCGATACGGCGGGCCCGGTGTGACGCCCTCGCCGTTAGACTCCCGACTGGGTGCCACCCGTAACTTCTACGACAACTCGACGTCGCGCTCGACCTCTCGCCAAAGCGCCGCTGCGGCGGAGTAGCCCTCGCGCTTCGCACGCGCCGCGCCAGAACAGCCTGGAGCAGCTTGGCGGCGTGCTCGAACGCTGGGCACCGCCCGGCGGCTGGCTGCTGGCCGCGCTGGTCCTGGTTGCGCTGTCCACGGCAGCCGGCGTCGTCTTTCCGCTGAGTCCAGCGGGCATCGCGCTGCAGACCGTGGTCGGCACGCTCGGCGCACCCCTGGTGCCCATCTGGGCGGCTGGGGCAGCCTGGTGCCTGGTACGCCGTCGCCGCCCGTCCGTGCTCCGCCTGGTGGCACTCGTCGCGCTGTCCGCGACCTGGCTGATCGTCCTGGCGCTGCGCGCGGCGCACGCCGGCGGGGTGGTCGGCGACACGCTGGTCGACCTCCTCGACGCGGGTTTCGGCCGCAATGCGGGCCTGGCCCTTGTGTCGATCGTAGCCGCGGCGGCGCTCGTCATCTTGATCGGGCTCGAGCGCATCCTGTACTGGCTGCAGACGGCCTATCGAGTGGCGCGGGCGGCATGGCGAGCGCGAACGACGGCGTTGCCAGTCGCGCGGGCGCTGCGCGTCCCGCGCAAGAGTTCAAGTTCAACACCCAGCTCCAACGAGCCAGTCATTCTGGGTCCAGCCGGCGTCTCGGCATCGGCCGCGGCGACGGCGGCCGCACGAAACGGCCACGACACGGCTTCGTCGGATAGCGGCGCCCGGCGGACGGAGCGTCCGACGCAAAGTCCGCCACGCGAGTCGACGACCTGGCGGCAGCCGGATCCGGCCGTCCTCGGCCGCGCGACTGACAGCGGCTCCTTTTCGCCGGCCGAGCTCAAAGGACGCGCCCGCATCATCGAAGAGACACTCGAGTCCTTCAACATTCAGGCGCGCGTCGTCGAGGTGCAGCAAGGCCCGGCCATCACCCAGTTTGGCGTTGATCCGGCGCCAGGCGTGGCGGTGAACCGCATCGTCCAACGCCAGAACGACCTGGCCCTGCGGCTCGGGGCGCCGACACTGCGCGTGCTGGCGCCAGTCCCGGGCAGGCCCATGGTCGGCATCGAGGTCCCCAACACGTCGGTGGCGACCGTCAAGCTGGGCGACCTGATCGCCTCACCGCAGTTCACGCGCGCGCGCCTGCCCATCGGCGTCGGCATGGATGTGGCCGGCAAGCCCGTCGTCGCCGACCTGACGCGCATGCCGCACCTGCTCGTCGCTGGCGCGACCGGCTCGGGCAAGAGCGTGTGCATCAACAGCCTGATCACCTCGCTGCTGGTCATGCGCACGCCCGACGAAGTCCAGTTCGTCATGATCGACCCCAAGCAGGTCGAGCTCAGCCAGTACCGCGGCCTGCCGCACCTGCGTCTGCCCGTGGTGACGGACATGGAAAAGGTCGTCGCCGCCCTGCGCTGGACTGTCAACGAGATGGAGCGCCGCTACGCCCTGTTCGCCGAGGTCGGGGCACGCAATATCGTCGCGTTCAACGACCGCTTCCCTGACGAGCGACTGGTGTACATGGTGCTGGTCATCGACGAGCTGGCCGACATGATGATGACGGCCGCCGAGGATGTCGAGCGATTGATCTGCCGGCTGGCGCAGCTGGGACGCGCGGCCGGGGTGCACCTCGTGGTCGCCACCCAGCGGCCGAGCGTCGACGTGCTCACCGGGCTGATCAAGGCCAACCTGCCGACGCGGATCGCATTTGCCGTTTCGTCGCAGATCGATTCGCGGGTCATCCTGGACCGCACGGGCGCGGAGCGGCTGCTCGGGCGTGGCGACGCCCTGTATCAGGCCGGCGACGAAATGAATCCTCGCCGGGTGCAGGGGGCGCTGGTGTCTGACGAGGAGATCGAGCTGGTCTGCGGCTGGTGGCGCGACCAGGGCGCGGCGCAGCACACCGCCGACGACGAAGCGGAGCTGGAGAAGCTGGCGCGGCAGGAGGATCCCGAAGAGCGGCTGCTCGCGCAGGCGCGCGAGATCCTGGCCTCCCACGACGGCGAGATTACGCCGGGGTACCTGGCGCGCAAGCTGAAGATTGGCATCCAGAAAGCCAATCGCATTCATCAGACGCTGGTGGCCGACGAAGCGGCCGCGTACCTCGTGGCGCCGGAGGGCAGTGCGCGGGACCTTTAGATCCACACGACGTCGCTGTCCCCGATCCGTTCGTTCAGAAGCCGCTTGTGTGTTCGAGCGCGGCAATCTCGCACGCGAAGCCTGGGGGCGGGTCTCTCTCCGTCGCAAGGACAGTTCGGCGTGCCTCTCGGATAAACGAAAGGCACCTGTGGCCCCTGCGGACGGGTTTCAATGGACCGTGAATGGGGGCCGCGGACTTTTGGGATTCCTGTTGTCCGGCCTGGTATAGTTCATGCAGCCCGCCGGGGCGCATCTCCATAGACAGGATTGATCGGCACGGGAGCGACGATGCTCTTCGGTCAGGTTCAGGCGTTCATCGAAGTCGCTCGCACCGGCAACGTCAGCCGCGCGGCTGAGGCGCTCTATGTCACCCAGCCGGCGCTCACGGCGCGCATTCAGGCGCTCGAAAAGGAACTGGGCGAGGCGCTTTTCGTGCGGACGGGCCGCGGCGTGCGGCTCACCGACGCCGGCCGCGTCTTCCTGCCGTGTGCTGAGCGGGCCGTGCAAGCGGTCGATGACGGCCGCCAGGCGCTCTCGGATCTGCGGTCGGCTAGCGCCGGGCGGCTCGCCCTGGGCGCGGCGCCAGCGGTCAGCACGTACGTGTTGCCGCCGGTTCTCAAGCGCTTTGCCAACCTGCACCCGCGGGTGGACGTGGCCGTGCGCACCGGCCATTCCGAAGAGATCCTGGCCATGGTGCTCAACGACGACGTCCAGGTCGGACTCGTGCGGACCCTGCGCCATCCGGACATCGACGCGTTCCCGCTCTATGAGGACGAACTGGTGCTTGTGTGCAACACCCAGCATCGCTTCGCGCGACGCGGCGCGGTGGAACTCGCTGAGGTCGGGCGTGAGCGGCTGATTATGTTCGACCGGACGTCCAGCTACTTCGAGCTGACGCAAACGCTGTTTTTGCGCGGCGGCGTCGTGGCCCACACGGTCATGGAGCTAGACAACATCGAGGCGGCCAAGAAGATGGTCGAGGAGGGCCTGGGCGTGGCGCTGCTGCCGCGGGTGTCGGTGGCACGCGAGATTGGCGGCGGCGGACTGTCGGAGATCGAAGTGGTGGACGCGCCGCCGGTGCGCCGCAGTGTGGACGCCATCCGGCGCAAGGACGCGGGCTCGCCTGGCGGCGTGGTGCACGCGTTTTTACAGGAGCTCGAAGCCACGCTGCGGCTGCGCGAGCGGCGATCAGTGCAGCTGGTGGTGTGACGGAGAAGTCAGAACTCAGGACTCAGAACTCAGCCGCGAGCGCACTGGCAGCTTCTCAATGTCAGACACATAAAAAAGAGGTACGCACGTTGTGGGTCTTCAGTCAGACTTAGCTGACTCCCGAGTACTTACGCCTTTTCAATCGTCGCAGTGAGGCCGCAACTCTGGAGGCGGTCGCGGTATAGCTCGGCCAGCTCCAGGGGGCAGGTAGTGACGACGGCTTTGCCGTGTTGGTGCGCCTCAAACA
>JAFAWJ010000845.1 GCA_019242065.1 Chloroflexota bacterium | reverse complement strand
ATACGCCTTACCCGTCGGCTGTCGGCCAGCCGACGTCCGCACGATGAACGCCTCGTACAGCAGAAACGGCTCGACCACGTCTTCGAGCGTGTCGACCTCCTGTTGCATGGCCGCCGCCAGCGTGGCCACACCGGCCGGGCGGCCCTGGTTCATCAACGTCCGCAGATAGCGCCGGTCCAGGTCGTCGAGGCCGACCCCATCGACACCCTCCAGGTCCAGCGCCTCGTTCACGAGGACGACGCCCACTTTCGAGGCTTTGCTCACCTGAGCGAAGTCGCGCACGCGTCGCAAGAGCCGATTCGCGATGCGCGGAGTTCCGCGCGATCGGCGGGCTATCTCTTCGGCAGCCTTGATTTCGAGCTGGACATTCAGAAGGGTCGCCGACCGACGCACGATCAGCGTCAGGTCTGCCACGGCGTAGAAGTCCAACTCGAAGTTCAGGCCGAACCGCTCGCGCAGCGGCGATGACAGCAGGCCTTTGCGGGTGGTCGCGCCGATCAGCGTGAACGGCTGGACCGGAATGCGCACCGCCTCGGCATACGGGCCTTTGTCGAGCACGAAGTCGACGGTGAAGTCCTCCATGGCCGGGTACACGTATTCCTCGACCACCCGCGGCATGCGGTGGATCTCGTCGACAAAGAACACGTCCCCCTGCTCCAGGCGGGTCAGCATGCCCATCAGGTCGGCCGCCCGCTCCAGCGCGGGCCCAGACGTACTGACGAGTTTGCCGCCCATCTCGTTGGAAACGATGTGCGCCAGGGTGGTCTTGCCCAGGCCAGGCGGTCCGCTCAACAGCAGGTGGTCGAGTGGCTCGCGCCGCTGTCGCGCGGCTTCGAGCGCGATCGACAATCGCCGTCGCTGCAGGTCCTGCCCGATGAACTCGTCCAGCGTGCGCGGCCGCAGCGCCGTCTGGAGCCGCTCCTCATCCTCACCAGACGAGGCGGGCGACACAACGCGTGCATCCATGGCGGCGTCCCGAGTCTACCCGGACGCCGGCTGGGATCGGCCGTGCTGGGCTTTGAAGAACTCGGTGACGATGTCCTGCAGGCTGGTGATGTCCTCGCGCGTGGCCAGCAACTGATCGACGCCGCGCTGGGCCTCCGGCCGCTTCAGGCCCATTTGCATCAACAGCGTGATGGCGTCGTCGCGCGTCTCCTCCGCGTCGCTGCGACGGGGCCGTGCGGACGGTAAACGCGAGACGGGTTGCACGAACGGGCCGACCTTCTTGCGCAGACTGGCGATGATCTTGTCGGCGCCTTCCAGGGTGATGCCGGGCAGCCCATCCAGAAACGCGCGGTTGGCCTGCTGGATCGCTTCTGCCATCGAGTCGATCGGCGCGACCATCGCCCGCGCGGCGCCCCGCCCGCCTACGCGTGGCACGCTGATCAGCAGCTGCCAGAACGCACGCTGCTCGGGTGTCAGAAAGCCGTACAGCATCGGCCACGGCTGGTCACGCCCGGATTGCGCGCTGACGTACAGCACGATCTCGCTCTCGATCGGATACGCTGCCGCGATCTCCTGGTCCACGATGGGTGGCACGATCACCTCGTAGCCGATGCCAGCCAGCTCGACCACGACCGCCTCGTCGGCCTGGGCCAGGTGGCCTTTATAGATGCCCCGCAGGTAGGCGTACATCAGCGCCGCGCCAGGCGCGCCAGGGGGTGCGTCGTCTGGTGCAGCGCAGCCAACGCCAGCGCGATGGCATCCGTTTCGTCAAAGCGCATCCGTTCGCTAGCGTCCATCCCGGTCAAGCGCAGCACCATACGCTGGACCTGCTCCTTGGAGGCGTGGCCTCCACTGGTCAGTCGCTGCTTGACCGTAGTCGCGGTGAGCGGGACGATGGCCAGGCCGGATTCCTCGAGCACGAGACAGATTGCACCCCGCATGTGCGCCATCAGCAAGGCGCTCCTGGGGTGGCGGGGTGCCGTGAACACCTCCTCGAGCGCGACCAGCTCGGGCTGGAACTCGGCGAGGACCGCGCGCAGCCCACGCGCGCCCTCCGCCAGACGAGCCGGCAGGGGCGCGTCAGGCGCGGGAGCGATGACGCCGTGACCGAGCACCGTTGCCCGCAAGCCCACGGGCTCGACAACGGCCCAACCGGTACGGATCAGCCCGGGATCAATTCCCAGCGCGCGCACTCTTGCCCATAGCGAACATACGTGCTAGCCACGATTATAGGCGGCCGATCAGCACCCGATAAGCGCCGTGACGCGCGACCTCCTGGAAGTGCGCGTTCAGCCAGTCCTCGAGAACCACATTCGCGCCGGGTGAGCCCCACGCGGCTTCCCAGAAGTCGGAGATGACCACCACGTTGACGTGAGCCGCGGCCAGGTCATCGATCACCTGCTGCAACTGGCGCGGGTCAGCGGCGCCCGGATTGAGGTGATCGAAGCGGGTGGGATTTGGTCGGTCTGCCAGCACGTACAGTAAAGGCGACGTCGGGTACACGAAGATGGGCTCGCGGGGCCGCGTACGCTGCTGGATCTCGCTCAGAGCGCCGGCCAGATCATCAGCGGTGGCGATCGGCACCTGGACGCCAGCGAATGGGGCGCGGGGCTCGCCCAGGTAGCTCAGCCGGTCGGTCCAGGTCGGGGCCACAAGGACAATGCTCACCGCGAGTGGCACGAGCGCCAGGAGCGGCTGCCGCAAACGGTCGAGCGTAACGGCTCCGAGCACCAGCAGCAACGGCGCGGACCACGCCAGGTGCAGGCTGTCCATGCGCGGAAACTCCGTCAGGAACAGCGCCGT
>JAFAWJ010000806.1 GCA_019242065.1 Chloroflexota bacterium | reverse complement strand
AAGGTCCTGTTCGACGGCGTGGACCTGCTGAAACTAAGTGAATCCGAGATGCGCGACTACCGGGGCAGCAAGATCTCCATGATCTTGCAGGACCCGATGGCGTCGCTCAATCCGGTGTACACCGTCGGCGAGCAGGTGGCCGAGCCGCTACGTCAGCACCAGCACCTCTCAGGCAAAGCGCTCTGGGATCAGGTGACCGAGGCGTTGCGCTTGCTGCGCATTCCGTCGCCGCGCGAACGACTTCAGAATTATCCGCACCAGATGAGTGGCGGCATGCGCCAGCGGGTGGTTGGCGGGATCGCGGTGTCGTGCCTGCCCAAGCTGATCATCGCCGACGAGCCAACCACCGCCCTTGATGCAACCATCCAGGCCCAGTACCTGGCGCATTTGAAGGATCTGCAGCGCGAGACGAACGTGGCGATCATCTTCGTCAGTCACGACTTCGGCATCGTCGGGCGCATGTGCGACCGGGTGGCGGTCATGTACGCGGGCAAAATCGTCGAGACCGCCAACGTGCGCGACCTGTTCGATCATCCCCAGCACCCGTACACGATCGGACTGGTCAACTCGGTACCGCGCCTGGACCGCAAGGTCGACCGCCTGGCGTCGATCGAGGGTCAGCCACCTCAGTTGTTGAATCTGCCGCCAGGCTGTCGCTTTGCGCCGCGTTGCTACGCGGTGTTCGATCGCTGCCGCGTTGAAGAACCGCCGGAAATCGCCACCGCCAGCGACCACGCGGCGGCGTGCTGGAGGGTGGCAGCCGCCGTCGATGACTGAGACACCGATCCTCGAGGGACGCAACCTCAAGAAGCACTATCCGGTGACCAGCGGCCTGACCATGCAGAAGGTGGTCGGTCTGGTGCGCGCCGTGGACGACGTGTCGTTTGCGATTCGACCGGGCGAGACGCTCAGCCTGGTGGGCGAGTCGGGCGCGGGCAAGACCACGGTCGCCAAGACGGTCTTACTGCTGGAGGACCTCTCCGGCGGTCAGTTGTTGTTCGACGGCAAGGACGTGGCGCGCTTCGGACGTGCGGAGCTCAAGCAGTACCGTTCCAACGTCCAGGCGGTCTTTCAGGATCCGTGGGGGTCGATGGATCCGCGGATGCGCGTGAAGACCATCGTCGCCGAGCCGCTGGTCGTCAATACGAGCTTGAGCAAGCAGGAGATCAAGGACAAGGTCCTCGCGCTGCTTGCCCAGGTCGGGCTGCGACCGGATCAGGCGGAGCTGTACCCGCACGAGTTCAGCGGTGGCCAGCGGCAGCGGATCGCCGTGGCGCGGGCGCTGGCGCTCAATCCGCGGCTGGTGGTCCTGGACGAGCCGGTCTCAGCGCTGGATGTGTCCATTCGCGCGCAGATCATGAATCTGCTCAAGGACATCCAGGCGCAGTACGGGCTCAGCTATCTGATGATCGCGCACAACCTCGCTACGGTGCGCTACATGAGCCACGCGGTGGCGATCATGTACCTGGGCGAGATTGTCGAATATGCCGAGGGCGACGACCTCGACGACCTGTTTGGCAATCCACGGCATCCGTATACGAAGGCCTTGATGTCGGCGGCGTTGCCGACGCATCCGGACGACCATACGGAAGAGATCGTGCTGGCGGGGGAAATGCCGTCGCCGCTGAATCCGCCAAAGGGGTGTCACTTTCATCCGCGGTGTCCGGCGGCGATGGCGATCTGTCGCGAGGTGGCGCCGCACGTGATTGAGGTCGGCGGGACGCACACAGTGAGCTGTCACCTGTACGACTAAGTTCTGTTTTAGACCGCAATGCAGACTGGCGCCATCGTGGCGGTCTTCGGAGGCGCCTGCGTCGTGGCGATCCTTGCCTTTGTGGCGCATCGCCGCCTGGCGAGCGGCAGGGAGCGCGCAGGCCTCCTGTCGATGCTGGCCTACGTCCTGGGCGTGCTGGCCGTGATCACCGCCCTGATCACCGGCGGCTTCCTCCTGAGCCTCCATTTCACAGGCTGATAAGTCGTCCCCTGTCAGACGGGTTTAGACAGCAAGTTGTCGACGAGGTCCAATGTCAGCTCTCGAGGTGGGAGTTGGTCACCTGTCGGACGAGTCACCCGAGGTAGGTCGTGGTTGCCTACACTCCGCCCGCGGTGGGGACTCGACTCCGTGTTGGGCGTCTCTCACCTTGGGGGTGTTGGGGTCTCCCCTACTCTTCGACAGAGTTGATGCTGTCAGCCATCAACTCACCTACGACTGCGCCTGCGGCGTCAGGGCTACTTGCGCGAACATGCCGGGCAGGAGGCGAGGGTCTTGCTCGTCAGGCACCAGGCGCACGTCGAAGGTGTGCGCGGTGCTGTCGGCAGCAGGGGCGATGACGGTCACGTGCGCCGGGAACGCCACGTCTGGATACGCCGGCACCGTCAGCGCCGCCGGCTGGCCCACGGCCACCTGCTCCACGTCATCCTGAGCCACGGTCACGTCGACCTGCACATCGCTGCTGCTGAGCGTCAGAATCGGCGTGGCCGTCGTGACGTCGGTGCCAATCTGCTCCATCACCGACCCGACAAAGCCCGAAAACGGCGCCTGCACAATGGTCTGATCGAGCATCTCCTCGGCGACGGCCATCGACGCCTGCGCCGCGGCGAGCGTCGCTTGAGCAGCCTGAACGTCGGCGTCGGTGTACGGCGTCGCCGTGCCCTCCAGATTAGCCGTCAGCTGATTGATGACCGCCTGCTGATTGGCAAGGTCGGTCGCCGCGCCAGGCGTTTGCGCCTGCTCGAGCGCCTCCTGCGCCTGCTTGACCTGGTCCTGCGCCTGCTGCACGTCGGTGGGCAGCGGTCCCGCGTTGATCACGTTGAGCGTCGCCTGGTCCGCCAGCAGCTTCTGTTGCGCCGCGTCGAGCGCGCTCTGGAGCTGCGCCAGCTGAGCAGATTGGCCGCCACCCGTCAACGCCGTCAGCGCGGCTTGATCAGTGGCAAGCCGCTGTTGCGCCGCCACCAGGGCGCTCTGTGCCGCGCTGGCTTCAGCCTGAAACGTGCCGTTCTGCAGCGCATCCAGCTTGGCCTGATCAGCTGCCAACTGGTTCACCGCCGTGGCGAGCGTCGTCTGAGCCGTCGCCTGCTGCGAGCTGGCGACCCCATTCTGCTCTGCCTTCAGGCGCGTCTGATCGGTTGCCAGTTGTTGCTGGTCTCCGACCAGGGCGGACTGGAGTTGCGCCGCCGTCGCCGGCGGTCCGCCGGCCAGCAATTGCTGCAAGCCACTGTGCGCCGCCGTCAATTGCTGCGAGGCGGCGGCCTGCGCCGATGCAGCCGCGGTAATCGCGGCGCTGCAGGTGTCCTGACTCAAG
>JAFAWJ010000686.1 GCA_019242065.1 Chloroflexota bacterium | reverse complement strand
CGCATCAGCCTGAGCATCCACTGCGAGCAGCCCGAGATCATCCGCACCATGATCGATGAGGTCAAGGCTCAGGGGCTGGAAGGCCTCGAAGCCTACAGCCAGGCGCGTCCGCCGTTTCAGGAACGCCTGGCGATCGCCGAAGCAGTACTGCTCGCGGACCAGACGCGCTGCCCGGTCAATCTGCTGCACCTGTCCAGCGCCGAAGCGCTCGAGGGTGGGCGGAAAGCCCGCCTGGACTATCCGGACCTGGACGTGCGACTCGAAACGACACTGCACCACCTGTGCCTGACCTACGAGACGGCTGCCGGCGGCATCGAATGGGGCAAGGTCAATCCGCCCATCCGCGCCGCCGCCGACAACGAGGCCCTGTGGCGCGGCATCCAGCGCGGCGACATCCAGCAGGTTGCCTCCGACCACGCCTGCTGCATGGAGGAAATCAAGCACGGTGGCACGTGGGAGGCGCAGCCAGGCTTCGGAGGTACGGCACTGCTGTACCCGGTGCTCGTCAGCGAGGGGCACTTCAAGCGCGGATTACCGCTGCAGCGTGTCGCGGAAATGGTCGCGGCGCAGCCAGCCCAGACCGTTGGCCTGTACCCCCGCAAAGGTACACTCGCGGTTGGCGGCGACGCCGACCTGACCATCGTCGATCCGGACCTCGAGGCGACGGTGAGCCGCGAGCGACTGCTTTCGGCGCAGGACCACACCACGTTCGAGGGGTATCAGCTCAGGGGGTGGCCGACGCACACCATTCGCGGCGGACGCGTGGTGTACGCCAACGGAGAGGTCGTTGGATCGCCCGACGGCCGTTATCTCAAGCGCCCCGACGCGCTGCACCAACAGATGCCATGACGACCGACGGTGCGGGCACGCCACCGCTCACTGGAGTCCGCGTCCTGGACCTGGCGACGTTGTTCGCCGGACCTCTGGCCGCGACCTTCCTCGGCGACTTCGGCGCCGACGTCATCAAGGTCGAACACCCGCGCGGCGATCCAGTGCGCGGCCACGGCCACGCAAAGAACGGCGCCGGTCTGTGGGCCAAAATGATCAATCGCAACAAGCGCATGCTGACGCTGGACCTCAGCCAGCCCGAGGCACAGGACGTCCTGTGCGAGCTTTCGCAGCGCGCCGATGTCCTGATCGAAAACTTTCGCCCCGGCACGCTCGAGAAGTGGAACCTCGGCCCTGATACCCTGCGGGCCAACAATCCGCGACTGGTGGTCTTGCGCATGACCGCGTTTGGCCAGATCGGTCCGTACGCCAGGCGACCGGGCTTCGGGACGATTGCGGAGAGTCTGTCGGGCTTCGCCGCCATTACCGGTCAGCCGGACGGACCGCCCACGCTGCCGCCGTTTGGACTCGCCGACGGCATCGCCGGACTGGCGGGCACCATCGCCACTATGTTCGCGCTGTATGCGCGTGACGCGCGCGGTGGCAGCGGGCAGGTCGTCGACGTCGCCATCATCGAGCCAATCCTGACCATCCTTGGCGCGCAGGTCAGCGTCTTCGATCAGCTCGGCATCGTGCAGCAACGCACCGGCAACCGCTCCGCCAATAACGCGCCCAGGAATACCTACAAAACCAGCGACGATAAATGGGTGGCCATCTCCACCAGCAGCCAGTCCATTGCCGAGCGGGTGATGCGCCTGGTTGGTCATCCGGAAGTGATTTCCGAGGCGTGGTTCGCCTCCGGCGTGCAACGCGCCCAGCGCGTTGACATGCTGGATGGCTACGTCGGCGAGTGGATTTCGCAGCGCAGCCAGGAGGAGGTGGTGCGCGCCTTCGAGGCGGCCGAAGCGGCGGTCGCGCCAATTTACGACGCGGCGGACATCCTCCAGGACCCGCAATACGCGGCGCTCGACAGCATCATCACCGTGCCCGACGAAGACCTCGGGCCGCTCAAGATGCAGAACGTCCTCTTTCGCATGCTGGGGACGCCCGGTCGCGTGCGGTGGTCGGGTCGCCGCATCGGCCAGGATACCGACGCCATCCTCGCCGAGCTGGGCATCTCCGAGGCGCGCGTGGCCGACTTCCGCGCGCGTGGCGTGATCTGATGCTGGTCGACGAGCTCTTTGGCAAACAGGTCTACGACCTCGCCCACCCCCTGGACCCGAACATGCCCGTGTCACCCAATCACCCGGGCTATCGCATGGCGCTCCTGCGCCGCCACGGAGACATGGTCCGCGCTGATGGCGGCTCCGCGGCCAACGAGATGCTCGTGCTCGGCGGACACACCGGCACCCATTTCGACGCGCTGGCGCACGTGTCGCACAACGGCAAACTGTACGGCGGTGTGAGCGCCGCCGACGCTCAGATCGGCGGCCGATTTTCGACACTCGGCGTGGACAGCGTCGCACCCATATTCTGTCGCGGCGTCCTGCTGGATGTGGCTGGCTGCCGGGGCGCACCCGTCGGCGCCGGCGAGCCGATTACCGCCGCCGAACTGCGGCAGGTTGCCGACCACCAGGGCACGCCGCTCCCCGATCAGGGCGCGGTCCTCATCCGATCGGGTTGGGCCGGCCACTGGGGAGATCCGACCACGTATCTCGGGCACGCCAGCGGCGTGCCGGGTCCGGATGTCTCGGCCGCCGAATGGATCGCCGGTGCGCGTCCGCGGATTGCCGGTCACGACAGCATGGCGTTCGAGCACCTGCCGCCGGGTGCCGGCCACGCCCTGCTGCCGGTGCACCGCGTGCTGCTGGTGGAACATGGCATCCACATCGTCGAGAACCTCGATCTGGAGCAGCTTGCCGCGGACAGGGTCTATCAGTTCCTGTTCGTCTGTTTGCCGCTGAAGTTCGCCGGGGCCACCGGTTCACCCGTCCGCCCCATCGCCGTCCCGCTGTGAGCCGCACCCTCGCTCAGACCCTGGCGGATTTCACCGCCGAACTGACGTTCGAGCACCTGCCGTCGGAGGTGGTCCACAGCCTGGAACTGCGCGTGCTCGATACGCTCGGCATCTGTCTGGCCTCGCGGCACTTCGGCCTCGCCGACGGAGTCCAGCACATGGTGGACGAGTGGGGCGGCACACCGCGGGCGCACCTCGTCGGCGGTGGACGCAGCGCTCCGGCGCCCAACGCGGCGCTGGTCAATGGCACCCTGGCGCACAGCCTCGACTTCGACGACACGCACCTGCCGTCAGTCCTCCACCCGAGTGCCAGCATCGTACCGGCAGTCCTGGCGGTGGCCGAAAGCGCCGGGCGAAGCGGCCGCGAGGCACTGATTGCCGCGGCCGCCGGCATCGAAGTCACCGTGCGGCTGGGGATGGCCGGATATCTGCCGGATGCGGGCAACGTGTATTTCGAGCGCGGGTGGCACGCCACGTCGATCTGTGGTGCGCTGGGCTCGGCGGTCGCGTGCGCGCGATTGCTGGGGCTGGATGCCAGCGGCATCCTTGACGCACTGGGTATTGCCGCCAGCTTCGGCTCCGGCGTCATCGAGGGCAATCGGGCCGGGGGTACCGTCAAACGCGTCCACTGCGGCTGGGCGGCGCACGCCGGCATCACCGCGGCCTCGCTGGCCCAGCATGGCATGACCGGACCGCCGACGGCGCTGGAGGGCCGCTTCGGTGTCTTCGAGGCGTTTCTCAGTGGTCAGTTTGACCCGAAGCCCGTCGCCGAGGGATTGCTGGAGCACTGGGAGCTTCCTGGCATTCTGTTCAAGCCATACCCCGCCAACCACTACACACACGCGGGCATCGACGCCGCGCTGGCGATCCGTCGCCAACTGAACGGCAAGGTCGACGTCGATCAGGTGGAGCACATCGAGCTTGGGGCAGCCGCGTCGGCGCTGCGCACCATCGGCGAGCCGCGCGACGAGAAGATCCGACCGCGCAGCGGGTATCACGCCCAGTTCAGCGGCCCGTTCACGGTCGCCACTGCGCTCCTGGGCGGCGGCGGTCTGGGCGTGTATTTCGAGGACTTCACCGACGCGACGGCCGCCGATCCAGACCGATTGGCGCTCGCCGCGAAAGTCACGACCGTCGTCGACGCCGAATGCGACATGCTGTTTCCGCGCGCGTTCCCGGCGGTCCTGCGCGTTTATGTGCGCGACGGCCGCGTGCTGGAGGAGCGCGTCATGCACAATCGCGTGCTGAGTGACGCCGAGGTGCGCCGTAAATTCGAGCTCAACGCCGCATTCTGGCTGCAGCCGTCTGGCGTCGAGCGCGTCGCGGAGCGCGTCTTCAACCTCGCCCACGCCGATCATCTCGGAGACCTGCTGGCCGCTACTGATCCAGAAAATCGCGCACCAGCGTAAAGACTTCGTCGGTGGCGTACGACGCGATGTCGAGCGTCAGATACGGCAGCTCCACGAACCGTCCCCGCCGCGGCAGGCCGCCGACGGAGAGTACTCGGGCGGTCTGCGCCCAGAGGTCGTCGTGGGGCGCGAGCACCAGCACCGGCTGTTCCAGGCGCGCCAGGCGTTCCGCCATCGGGTAGTCGAATACCGCCTTGTATGGCCACCAGACGTCTGGCCCGGCCAGAAGCTCCTGCAGCAGGCGCCACTGAAACATCGGCAGGTCGTAGGGTGGCTCCCGATACAGAAAGCGGCGCCGCCAGTGCCACTCGAGATGCGAACCATCCTCGGCCGGCGGCGGCACACCGGCGAGCCGGTAAGTACGTTCGGCGAGCTCGTCGGCCGTATACGCCGGAATGCCAACCAGCACCACGTTGCGCACCCGCTCGGGAAGTGTCGCCGCGAGCTCCACCGCCTCAACGGAGCCGGTGTGCGTGCCGAGGACGTCGAAACGCTCGATCCTCAGCGCGTCCAGGACCTCGAGTGTCACCTCGGCGTATTCCGCCATCGTCAGCGGACGCTCCGAAACATCCGAAAAGCCGAAACCCAACCGATCGGGCGCGACGGCCAACCGGTCAGTGCCAAAGAGTGGCAGAAGCGGGTCGTACATCGCGCTCGAGAGCGGCGTCATGTGCAGCAGCACCAGCGGCACCGCCTCGGTCGGATCTCCGCCCAAACGCACGTGCACCTGTCCACGACGCGTGGTCACCAGCGCCCGGCGAATGGCGGCGCCCTGCATGCCAGGCGCCCGCAGCGGATCAGACATCCGCTGCCACCAATCCGCGCATCGCCTCCGTGCGAAGACCGTCGGTCAGCGTGACGAACGCGCGCCGCATTCCCGCAAGAATCCGTCGACCAGGTCGACGAACGCGAGGCCATCCTGGTCGACCACGTCCAGCGACGTCCCGTGCATCGGCGCGAAGCGACCCTTTGGCGCCA
>JAFAWJ010000663.1 GCA_019242065.1 Chloroflexota bacterium | reverse complement strand
GCGCGCTGAGCCACGCGGCGAACGTCGCTGGCATGCAGTTGGCCGAGGCCAACCGGCTAACCGCACTCCTGGTCCGTCTGGAGGTGCTTGCAGCTGATAGCCCGCCGCGTTTCCTACATCCCGTCATTCGCGACGCGCTCGAGGCATCGCTGGACATCCATGAGCGCGATGTCGCCCACCACGCTGCTGCCCGCCTGCTGCACGCGGATGGCGCGCCGGCGGGGCAGGTGGCGGCGCACCTGGTAAGCATCCGTCCGGCTGGCGATGCGTGGGTGGTCGCGCGCCTGGAGGAGGCCGCACAAGCGGCCCTGGAAACTGGGGCACCGCTGGCCGCTGCTCGCCTGCTGGAGCGTGCGCTGGCGGAACCCCCGCCAGCGTCAGAGCGGGTCAAGCTCCTGCGTGAAACGGCACGCGCCGAGGCGAGCGCAGGCCACGAGACAGCCTTCGAGCGCCTCGAAGAGGCGCTGCAACTGGTCGCCGAGCCACAGCAGCGCGCCGAGATCGCGCTCGAGGTCGCCGAAATCTACGCGGCGCTGTTTCGATGGGTGGACGCGGTCGACGTCATCGAACGGGCGCTGGTTGAGCTCGGTGATGCTGACGATGCGCTCGCGGGACGACTGGAGGGCGAGCTTGTCGTCGCGGGGCTGCATGACGCACGTCGCGCCACACGGGTCGACCCCGTGCTCGCGCGCCTCGCCGCCCGGCAACAGGCGGCTCCAGGCGAGGCGCTCATGGTCGCGCAGGGCATTGCGCGCTTCCTGGCGGGGCGACCTGTGGACGAGATCGCCGTCCCCCTCGAACAGGCATTGGCGCGCGCCGGTCCGCGGGTGGACAACTGGGACACACGCGCGGCGTTGTTGTGGGTGCTCGTCGCCTGCGACCGTTTCCGGGCGGTTGAGGCAGCACTGGCACCCATGATGGCCGAGGTGCATCGCTCCGGTTCGGCGCGTGGCCTTGTGGCGGCCTACAGCACGCTGGGTCTGCTCAAGCTGCGACTCGGTGCATTGCCCGAGGCCGACGCTGCAGCCCGCGTCGCGCTCCGCGTTCTTCAGGAAGGCGACTTCGCGCCGGGACTCGGGTTCGCCGCCACGGTGCTGGCCGATATCGCGGTCGAGTCCGGCGACTACGAAGAAGCACAAGCAATGCTCGATCTGCTGCCGCCCGCGGATTGGCCAGCCGGGGTAGGCACGGTCCTCATCCCGGCGGCTCGAGGCCGCCTACGGTTGGCGCAGGGGCGTGCGGCCGAGGCGCTCGCGGATTTCGAGACCTGCCTGGCTATGTACGGTCCCGAGGTCTGGGGCACAGCCACCCGCGAGGTCGGGTACGTGCATGCGCGATCAGGCGCCGCGCTGGCGCTCCTGCGCCTTGGCCAGCGCGAGCGCGCGTGTGAGCTCGCCGAGGCCGAACTTGCCGACGTGCGGGAATTCGGCGCGCTGCGCGCGCTGGGGATCACGCTGCGCGTGGCGGGACTGGCGCGTGGCGGGGAAGAAGGCCTCGCATTGCTGCGCCAATCAGTCGCAGCACTCCAGGCCTCGCCTGCGCAACTGGAGCGCGCCCACTCGTTGGCCGAACTCGGAGCGATGCGGCGGCGGACCGGCCATCGCGGCGCGGCGCGCGAGCCGCTGACTGACGCGCTCGATCTGGCGGCGCGCTGCGGTGCTCGATCGCTCGTAGGTCGCGTCCGCGACGAGTTGAAGGCCGCCGGCGCGCGCCCGCGCCGCGCGTGGCGCACCGGCGTGGAAGCGCTCACCCCCAGCGAGCTCCGCGTCACGCGGCTGGCGGTTGAAGGCGCGTCGAACCGCGAAATTGCTCAGCAGCTGTATGTCACGTTGAAGACCGTCGAGGGCCACCTCGCGCGTGCCTACACCAAGCTCGGCATCGAGCGGCGCAGCGAACTCGCCCCGCTGCTCCGCGACCTCGGAGTTGGAGAAAAGACAGGGGTGGTCACCCTGTAGCTAACAAGCCAGACCAGCGCGAGACTGCGCGCATGACCTTAGCCGACACGCTCCTGAAGCTCACGGCCAACACCGAGAGCCGCAAAAAGCCTTCTTCTTCAACACTCCAGCGCGTGCGTGAGCTGACGCCAGCGATTCGCCAGCGGAGTGACGAAATCGAAAATGCCAGGCGATTGCCGCTCGACCTGGTTGCCGATTTGCGTTCGGCTGGCTGCTTCCGGATGCACGTTCCCATCGCCTATGGCGGAGACGATCTTGCGCTCACCGAGGCACTCGAGGTCGTCGAGCAGCTCGCGTATGCTGACGGCTCCACCGGCTGGACCATCATGATCGGCTGCCACACTCCGGTCCTGTTTGGCTTGCTGCCGAAGTCAACCTTCGAGGCGATCTACGCAAGAGGTCCGGATGTCATCGGTGCTGGCTCACTCGCGCCCAGAGGACAGGCAGTGCCGGTGGAAGGCGGCTACCGCGTCTCGGGACAGTGGTCGTTCGCGAGCGGCTGTCAGCACGCCGAGTGGATTGTCGCGCAGGCGACGGTCGTCGATCACGGCGAACCCCGGCTGCTCCCAAATGGCATGCCCGACATGGTGGTAGCCGTCCTCCCGGTGAAGGACGTGGAGATCGTCGACACATGGCGAGTCGCGGGTATGCTGGGCACCGGCAGTCACGACGTCCGGGTCGAGGGTACGTATTGCCCCGCCGAGCGCACCTTCCGTCTGTTCGGTTCCGCGCCCTCGCTCGACGTCGCCATCTTTGCCATTCCGCCGTTGTTGGTGACTGCGATCCATCAGGCCGCGGTCGCGCTCGGCGTTGCGCGGGCCGCCCTCGACGACATCGCGGAACTGGCCAGTGGTGCCAAACGGCGCCTCTTTGCGGTGAACCGGCTGGCCGAATCCGCCGTATTTCAGGACGAGCTTGGCCAGGCCGACACGACGTTGCGCGCTGCGCGGGCGCTGCTGCACGCAGACGCCGGCGCTGCCTGGGATAAGGCGATCCGGCGCGAGGCGTTCTCCCCGCTGGACGGCGCTCGCCTGCGCGCGACGGCTGCTCAGGTCATGCGCATGGCTATTCAGGTCGTCGACATGGCGTATACGGCTGGTGGCGGAACCTCGATCTACGCCTCGTCGGCGTTGCAGCGCCGGCTGCGCGACATCCACGTGCAAAGCCAGCACATCGCCGTCAGCCGTGATGCGTTCGGGGTCGTGGGCACGCTTTTAGCGGGCGAGCAGCTGGACCCGCGCCATCCCCTTTGAGCGGAGTGGATCCATGCTGTTGCCCGCTGCCAGGACCAGCGCTACGCCGCTGCTGGACCTGTTCGCCCTCGAGCTGGTGGTCGATCCGTACCCTACGTACGCCCAGCTGCGTGCTAATCGCCGCGTGGAGTACCGGTCGGCGTCGAGTCCGGATCGCCACCTCCTCGTGCTCAGCCGGTACGCTGATGTGCAGCTCGCGCTGCGCGATCCGCGCTTTGGACGTGCCAGCGCGTGCGAGCGGCTGAGCGCCAACCTGGGGGATGGTCCACTCAGTCGCTCACTCGGGCGCTGGCTGCTGTTCCAGGACCCGCCGGATCACACCCGATTGCGTCGCCTTGTGAACCAGGCCTTTACGCCGCGGGCCGTAGAAAAACTCCGCGACCAGATCCAGACGCT
>JAFAWJ010000424.1 GCA_019242065.1 Chloroflexota bacterium | reverse complement strand
CGGCGTGATTCGACGTCCTCGAGGATGCGGTCACAGATTGCCTGGTCGAACGGCATCGCGCCCCCGAACTCGTTGGTTCGCAGCTGCCGGTACGCGGTGACGTCCAGAAAGCCCGCCCCCGAATCGCTCGCGCGAAGCGCCTGTGCGAACGCTCCGATGGCGGCCACCTGGCCCTGAGATTTCCCGCCTTTCAGCGTAGCGACGATAAAGCCGCTGTCGACAGGATCGGCTTGTATCCCCTCGGTAAGGGATGGCGCGTGCGGGCTCTCGACGCCCGGAAAGGGGAACTTCGTAAAATCGAAACTCATGGGACGCTCCTTATCAGGTTGTGGTTCCGTACAGTTTGCTTAGCCGCGGCAAGTGGCTTTGCCCGACGCAATGGCAAGCAGATCAGTCTCGGAGCGCGTAATCTGGTCCATGTCGTTACCGGGGTAGACTTGGCCTTCCAGATCTCGTCAGGGACGTCACGCGGGTTGGACGGAATATGATGCGTCAGGGCCGGTTTCCGATGAGCAGAACGTGGCGGAGTCCGTCCGCGGGTCGCCTGGCCGCGCCGACGGCCAACCACCACCCGGGCGGACCACGTCAAACGGTGCCGACTGCGACTCCATGGTGCGGAAGCCGCGTTCGACGCCGGGCACCGGCAACGGGACACCTGGTGCGGACCGGTCTCGCGATACCGTGTTCCGATGTTTGCGGCGTGGTCGGCATGGGCTCAGTGTGATCGCCCCACTGGCCGCTCGTAAGGGGTGCTGGCTCCCCTTATTGAAGCCCGGCACCGCGGCGCTGAGGGTGACTGGCTAGAAATCGATCCCGCACAGTTGCGTCCCGGTTTTATAGCCAGAATCGCAAATCCCTGCGAATCTCCGAAAAGCCTTCGCTTCTTGCACGAGGAGACCCGCGTGGACGATTTTCAGCGTTCCCGGCGCATCCTGCATGCCGAGTTGCACGCTATTTCAGCGTGGAGTCACTGGCCAAGCTCAATCCAATGCCAACGTCCGACCCACTGCCGACACCAACCCTGGTCGAGGCAGCCTAGCATCACCCGCTGGGAACCACTGCCCCAAATCCCCACCCTTGACGGGACACGACCCGGCGATTGCGCTCAGGCCGTGCACTTGGCTGCTCACCATCCCAGTTGTCGCCCCATGCCCACACCCTGGCGTCACTTTCTGGGCCAGGGTCTACTACCCACCGCCCGCCATCGCCACGACGCCGTTCAAGTTGGGATCGGCCGCGGGGGACTGTCGCAGGGTGCGTTCTCGGATCCATCGCAGCATGTCGCGGTTGTTGTTCGTCCGAGCTCACCGTCCCACTTGGCCCGCCAGGTCCACACCGTGCCGTCGTTTTTGAGGGCAGATCGGCCTCCATTGATCCGCTCTTGATGCACCACGGCCGGGTCGATGGGGCGAAGGCTCTGTCCAGCAACGAGTCGTGAGCTGATCGTAGATTCGCGTTTGCGCGTGGTGGCGCCACGCGGACTGCCCGACGTCGTGCAGCCACCGTCTGCTCGAGACTGGGGTATGGGCTGCATCGTTTCGTGGCGCCCGGCGCGGGTCAGCAAGGTTTCAGGCGGACATCGCCTGTAAATATTCCTTGCGAA
This sequence comes from Chloroflexota bacterium, assembly GCA_019242065.1. The sequence goes on along the minus strand of JAFAWJ010000424.1, from coordinate 6,023 downwards.
TCTGGTCGCCTGCGGCAGAACGCCAGTCGGAAAGGAGGCTGTCATAGTCGCTGAAGGGGCGGCGACCCATGATGATGTCGACCAGTGCGTCGTTCATAGTCACGTCGGCCGTCACGCCTTTGTTGAACTGCGTCTCCGAGTAGTACCCGTTGGTCGGATCTTCCACACCGAGGGGCATAATGACCTGCTCGGCGTCGTAACTGGCCTTGGCAAAACCCGGCAGGTCGGCCTGGTAGTTGACGTGCGGCCGGCGGGCGATGTATTGCCACGGAACGAACGCCGAACGAGCCAGGCCGTCCGGCGTGGGCAGCGGGTTGCCGCGCTCGTCCAGCGTGTAGTCCTGGTCCTTGATGCCGTAGGACAGCAGGAGGTCCTCTTCACTGCCGAACGGTGAGGCCATGTAGTTCATCAGCCGCAGCAGCTCTTTGATGCGATCCGGCGGGGCTTTCTTCAGCGCGTTCAGGGAGATGTAGCCCTTACTCAACAGCGCGTTAGGCTGCACGCCGCTCTCGCCCGAGAAGAACGGCAGCAGCTGGAAGTGGCGCTCGGGCAGCCCCCGCCGCCACAGGTCGGCCATGGAGTTGCCATAGCCGTCGATGGCCACCGCGTAGCGGCCGGCGGCGTGCAACGGGCGCGACTGGCCGATGGTGCTGGCGTCTGGAGGAAAGATGCCCGAGGCCATGAGATCGCGCACGTAGCTGGTGGCCGCCTTGTATTCGTCGGTCTCCCAGTCTCGCAGGAGCTTGCCCCCCTGGTCGAGCCGCCAGATGTTCGGTCCGCCGTACAGCTGGGCGGCAAAGACCGCCACGCCAAATGGCCCCACGGTGCTGGCTGAGCCGCCATTCGGCGAATAACCGAAGCCCCACTGCCCCTGCTGCGGATGGGTCAGCGCCTGCAGCATGCGCTTGAAATCATCGCCGTTTTTTGGAAAGGTCGTGGCGCCGATGTCCTGATTCCAGGCCTCGGTCTGTGCGAAGAAGTAACCGCCGTTGCCCGGGAACGTGGGCAAGTGGCGCTGGATCGGGACCAGGAACAACTGGCCGTCGATCGCCGCCGTGGAGTTCTTCCAGGCATACGTCGGTAGCGCGGCGAGATACGGGTAGTCCTTGGCCGCGTCCCCGGCCAGGTACGGCGTCAGGTCGGCGCACTTGGCTTTGAAAAACGCCGGGAGGTTCGGCGCGAGACTGTACCCGTAGTAGATGTGCATGATGTCGGGCAGATCGTCGCCAGCGATCACCGCGGCGAACTTCGCCCGATAGTCCGTGCTGGCCACGATGTTCATGCGCACATCGGCGTTCATTTGCTTGTTGATGTACTGCCAGGTCGAGTTCTGGTCGTACGGCGTCGGCGGCTGGATGTAATTGGTGATGAGCACGTTGACCGTGCCACCTGCGCCGGGCGTCTCGGACACGGCCTTGAAGCGTTGCGGCGGATAATTGTCGTAGTCGTCGTCGTAGCGGGGATCGTCGTAGTGGTAGTCAGGCTTCAGCCCTGGCTGGGAGAAGGGGATGAAGCTGGGCAGCGGGCCGGAGGCCGACGCCGCCGTACCAGTGGCGGGTGTCCCCGCCGGTGCGGCGCCGCTGCCCGTCGTGCCCGAAGCCGCCGGCGCCGGCGCGCCGGGCGAGCACGCCTCGAGCAACGGCAGCGCCGCGGCGCCCAGCAGGACGCCGCCAACTGACGCTCGAATCAATCGGCGCCGGCTCGTCGCGGGACCCCGCATGGCCAGAGTGCGCTCAACCATTGGATAGCTTCTCCTCCCTCAGGCTCGGCCGCGTGCCTGACTAGGCCGCCGGAATGGGTCCGACCAGGTTGGCCACGTCGATCTCCGGGTGAGCGACGAACGGCTTGCGCAGGTCCTCTGTCGCGGCCACAAAATCCGCGTCGCGCGGCAGCACCACGCCACCACTCCGCTGTAGCCAGGCATCTGGCTCGTCGACACACGGCGCCGACTGACTGCCGTTGGCGAGCGCCAGGGCAGCATCGAGCAGACGGCGGCGCGTGCGGATGATCATCGAGTCGCCGCTGGACAGGTGTTCCTGCGAACGATCGTAGATGCCGCCCATGCTCTCGGTAACCGCCTGGTCCTGCATCTGCACACCCCTTATGCCGGTATAGCCGTCGGGGCCGACGTTGCCACGCTGCACCTCGCGATCGATGAGATAATCGTTCTCGCGATTCGCCGCGAAGTGGAACCGGCCGTACGGGCTGCTGGTGCGCGGCTGCAGGTCACCCCGTCGGCCGCGCACCAGGCCTGGCACCGTGCGTGAGAAGCCGATCTGGTGAGTGTGCTCGTCGTCGATCGGCACCCAGCAGCTGGCCGAAACCTTGGCGCCCAGCGGACCGGGCGGCGTGAAGGTGAAGAACGGGAAGACGAAGTGGGCGATGCGCCAGTAGTAGCTGTCTTCTTCGGCGGGACGATAGGCGCCGTACATGGTGCCGTAGTCGCGCGTGAGCACCGCGTACTGCGGGGCCCGATTGCTGGTGACGTATTTGGAGAAGGTTCCGCCGGGCACTTCGTCGGGATCGATGGCACCCGCGTGCAGAAAGCCGAAGTGGCTGGTGTCGATGTCGCCTTCGAGGCCCTGGAGCCAGTTGCACTCGCGCATGCCCATGGTGATGGCGCCCTCGCCCTCGGCGAGCATGTTCGCCTCGATATTGGGCAGCGGCGGCAAATCTGCCTCCTGACGAGGGCCCATATAGACCCAGATCATGCCGCCGCGTTCGCGCGTGGGATAAGCGACGGCTTTGACCTTGGACTTGAAGTCCGATTCGGCGGGCTCGTTGGGCATGTCGACACAGTTGCCCTGACTGTCGAACTTCCAGCCGTGGTAGACACAGCGCAGGCCGGCCTCTTCGTTGCGACCGAAGAACATGCTGGCGCCGCGATGCGGGCAGTTGTTCTGGATGAGGCCGACCGTCCCGTTGGTGTCGCGGAAGGCGACGAGATCTTCCCCCAGGAGTCGGACGCGGAGCGGGTCGCCGTCGGGAGCCGGCAGCTCGCTGGCCAGGATGCCGGGCAGCCAGTACTGGCGCATGAAGGTGCCCATGACGGTGCCAGGGCCGACGCGGGTGATCAGTTCGTTGTCTTCTTTGCTGAGCATGCCCACAGACCTCGTGCGAGTGAGAAGTTCCCCGCATCATACGGCGAGTGCATACACTGCGCGCAAGACAAATATGACGTTCACATAGTGAACATGCGTGTCTTATGGCGGTATCCCGAGAGGGATGCGGCGCTAGCCGCGATAGCGCAGCGCGACTGAGATGCGCTCGGCGATCAGCATCAGCCTCGGCGCGTACTGCTCGACCAGGTCCTCCACGGGGCCGGTTGGGGGGCGCACCACGATGCCGATGGCGGCCAGCGCATTCCCGTTGCGCGTCCTCACCGCAACCGCCAGCGCCTGGTTATCCGGACCCACCTGGCGGTCCGACACGGCGTAGCCGCGCGCGCGGATGACCGCCAGGTCAGCTACCAGCGTCGGCCGATCCAGATGCCCGGTGACGCCCCCTCCGGCGTAGGTACGCTCCAGCCGCGCCTCCAGGTCCTCAGCCGGCAAATACGCCAGCATCGAGCGACCACTCGCGCTGATGTACGCCGGAAAGCGCATGCGCCGGGTCAGGTCGCCGCGCAGGGCTGCCGCGCCGCTCATCTCGACCAGCACCACGTCGAGGTCATCCAGCACGGCAATCATGGTGCTCTGCCCCAACTCCGGCTGCAGATCGAAGTCATGTTGCAGGTCCAGCAAATGCGAGAGCGCGATATGGCGCACCTCGAGTCGGTCGCGGAAGGCATTGGCGTAGTCCAGCACGCGCACGCCCAGCCGATACCGCCGCGTCTGCGGATCGCGCACGATGACACGATCCCTGCACAGGGTTTCCAGCAGGCGGTACGTCGTGGTTCTGTCGAGTCCGAGCGCGACCGCGACCTCGGTGGCGCTGAGGTCGTAGGGCTCGCGGGCCAGGGCATTCAGGATCGACGTCGCCTTGCTGACGGTCTCGCTCAAACGCAAGCTGGACGCGCCAGGCTTGCGCTGGACGGGCACAGCGGGCTGCGAGATGGCCATCGTATTCACATTGTGCACAAACGCCACCGATCGTCGTCGTTGTGCACATAGTGAATAGACCACGCGCGGGTTGCGCGTCGGCAGCGGCCAGAGATACGCTACCGCCGGGCGGGGACTTCGAGAGGGACGGTGAAACAGATGCTCCATTGGCGTTCGGTGGCGCTCGCCACCCTGGCGAATATCCTGGCAATCGGCTCGTCGGTCGCCATGCCATGGGCGGCCGCCCAGCCGCAGGTTGCGCCGCCACCTACGCTCACGCTGCTGCCTACGACGGACACCTCGCACGCGTGGCTGGGGCAAGCGCCGCTCGCCGACGGCTACGTCGAGGAGGAGTACCAGTACAGCGGCACGGCCGGTCTGTACACCTACGACGGCACGCCGCCCGCCCAGTGGGGCGTCACCCTGAAGGACGAGCAGCCCTACACCACGCGCATGATCGTCCGGCGACCCACCGATCCGCAGCACTTCAATGGCGTCGTCGCCGTGGAATGGCTCAACGTCACAGCCGGCTATGACGTCGACATCGAATGGACGCGCATGGCCGACTATTTCACGCGTGCCGGCTACGCCTTCGTCGGCGTGAGCGCCCAGCAGGTGGGCGTCGAAGCGCTCAAGAAGTGGGACCCGACGCGCTACGGCAACCTCAACATCCTCGACGATGGACAGTCCTACGACATCTTCACCCAGGCGGCACAGGCGATCCGTGAACCGAACTCGCCGCTGATGGGCGGGCTCCCGGTCCAGCAAGTCATTGGCACCGGCGTCTCGCAGAGCGCCTGGCGGCTGGTCCCGTACATCAACTCCTTCCAGTCGACGGCCCACGTCTACGACGGATTCTTCGTCCACAGCCGCGGCAATGGCACCCCGCCCATCCAGGGCATCGGCATCAACTCCGACAATCAGGCGGACCCGATCCTGGAAAGCGTCGGCGTACCCGTGTTGCTGTTCCAGACCGAAGGCGACCTGCTGGCGCTCAACTACGCAGCCGCGCGCCAGGACGACAGCGACCACATTCGCACCTGGGAGCTGCCGGGCGCGCCGCACGTCGGCGCCGGCACGTCGGTGGATACCGCCATCGCCAACGGGGTGCGTGCCCGCGACACCGGAACTGCCGCTGGACTCTTCAACCCAGTGTGCCCGCCCGATCCGTTCCCGGCGTGGCCGGTGGCCGACGCGGGTTGGGAGCACCTGCACGAGTGGATCGCTGGCGGCGATGCCCCGGCCACCGCGCCGCGCATCCAGCTGACGGGTCCCGCGTCGCCGCTTCCGCCACCGCCCGGTTTCAGCAACTCGCTGATCGCTCGTGACGACATGGGCAACGCGCTGGGCGGCATCCGCACGCCGGCGCTCGACGCGCCCATCGGCGCATACTACGGCTCCTCGCCGTGCAACCCTGGTCGGCTCGGTTATCTGGCTGGCTTGCTGGTGCCGTTCGACGCGGCCACCCAGAACAAGCTGTATCCCACCCACGATGCGTACGTGGACAAGGTCACAGCCTCGGCCCAGAAGGCGGTGAGCGACGGCTTCATGCTCCCGGAGGACGCCACGACGCTGATCAATGAGGCAATGGCCAACACCATCGGTTCGCTGGGCGCCACCGTCAAACCGTGAGGCCGTCTCCTGTGTCCGCACTGGCTGCCAACATGAATCCGGTCAACATCAGGAGACCGAATTCCGAGACCTGACAATCAGTCGATCGAGAGCATCAGGACGACGGGTGTTCAGCGGCTCACCGCGCTATCTGCCCTGTGACATCGTGCTCGGCGGGTGGGCACTGGGGAGACACTGTGGGACCCCGCCCTAGCCGCAAATTTCTTCGCAGCGCCGAAGGCGGATCTCATCCATCGGCACGCCTGGCCCACCCGTCGTCACGCCAGGGTCGCAAGCTGCGAGTTCATCACCGGCGGATGCAACCAGCACCCTCGTCATTCCAGCCATCGACTAGCGGAGCGCAGGCAGGAT
>JAFAWJ010001088.1 GCA_019242065.1 Chloroflexota bacterium | reverse complement strand
GATACCCGAACCGGAGGAGGCGGACGGATCCCAGGCCTCGCCTGAAATGATGTACGCGCCTTGCAGGATGCTATCGCCTGGATTCGGATTACCAACGGATAGCACCGGACATGACTGGGACATCGTCATAGGTGCTGTTTGTGCACCCGCCGGCAGGCTGGCGAACGCCAGTGCTCCGAACAGCAGAGATCCAGTGAGGGTGGCTGCACCAACGAGATGGCGCAGCCTAAACCGCGTGCCACGCATATGTGTCACTCCTTTTCCGCGCCATGGGACTCAAGCCGAGGCCAGGCGTTCAGCGGCCGAAGCCACATGTGCAGGTGGCCTGGCGGGTACGGCGATGGAATCGGCCCCGTCCCTTGCGTCGCTTCACACTAGCACCGGGCTGTCGCGGGGCGCAGTTATTCAGGTACCGGCGTCGCGTGCCTGTTACGTACGCGTGAGCGAACGTGCGCGAAACATGAGTTCACCTATCCTCAACCAATGCGCGTCGCGATAGCTGCCACTACATGCATCTGACGCACAAAGCCGTGGCAACACTGGCCGCCGTGTCGATGGTGGCCATGCTCTCCGCCCTGGATCAGACGGTCGTCTCGACGGCGCTGCCGCACATCCTGGAATCCTTGCCTGGCGCGGCATTGCTGGGTTGGGTCTTTACCGCGTACTTCGTGGGCGCGACGGCCACCGTCGCGGTCGTGGGCAAGCTGGCCGACCTGTTTGGGCGGCGGTCGATCTTTCTGCTGTCAATCGGCGTGTTCTCGGCCGCGTCGCTGCTGTGCGGCATCGCCATCACCTTGCCGATGCTGGTCGGCTTCCGCGGGCTGCAGGGCGTGGGGGCGGGCGCGATCCAGACCTGCAGCTTGATCGTCATGAGCGACATGTTCCCGCCGCGCGAACGGGCGCGGTGGCAGGTCATCAACAGCATCGGCTTCGCGACCGCTAGCGCCGTCGGACCGACCGTGGGTGGCTTCCTGGCCGACAATTTTTCGTGGCGCTGGATCTTTCTGCTGAACGTGCCGCTGTGCCTGGCGACCGTCGGCGCGCTGCTGTACGGGCTGTCTGGCCACTCGAAGGCCACGACTCGACCGCGCATCGACTGGGCCGGGGTGATCCTGAGCACGGTCATGATCGTGGCGGTGCTGATGGTGTGCACGTGGGGCGGCCGCGAGTTCGCGTGGACGTCGCCCGAGATGCTCGCGCTGGTTGGCGTCGCGGTGGGTTCCGGACTCCTGCTGGTGCGTGCCGAGCGCGCTGCACCGGACCCGGTCATTCCGGGGGCGCTGCTGCGGGGCGCGACGCGCATCTATAGCCTGGTCGCGGCGTCGGCCAACAGCATGGTGTGGTTCGGCCTGATCCTGCTGGTTCCCTTACGACTCCAGCTGGTACTGGGCGCCAGCGCGACGGAAGCCGGGGCGTTGCTGACGCCTGGCATCGTGCTGGGACCGCTCGCGTCGGTGGCGGCCGGGCAGCTCATGGCGCGCACGGGTCACTACCGGATCACGAGCCTGTGCGCGGGCGTCATGCAGATGGTGGGCGCGGCGCTGCTGCTGTTCATGTCGCCCACGGCGGGCCAGGGCTGGGTGATTGGTGCGTATCTGATCGCCGCGATCGGCACGGGCTTCGGGGGGCCGACGTTCATGATCTCGTATCAGAACGACCTGAGTCGGCGGCAGCTCGGGGCGGGAGTGGGGCTGTTCTCGCTGTGCCGCCAGTTCGGCTCGTCGGTCAGCACGGCAGTCGCAGGCGCCATCGTCGGCACGGGTGTGGCCGAGGCGGGGATGAGCGACGCGGTCGCGGGCATCATCCAGCAGGCGTTCTGGCTACCGACGCTGGCGGGCGTGGCGGTGTTCGTCTCGGCGGTGCTGATCCCCAAGACGCCGCTGCGATCGACGCAGCGCGAGGAAAGCCGCGGCGAGGCGGCCGACGGTCTCGAGGTGGTGCTTACGGCACACTGACGATGATCGATTGCTGGACGCTCGATTCGCTGCCCGTCACCGACGAGTGCGCGTAGACCGTCAACTGGATGATCTGGTTATCCGTGACAAACGGCATCCAGCTATTGGGCTGAAACTGCAGCTCGAAGCCAGCAAACTCCTGGCCGGCCTGCTGCGAAAACTTGTCATACAGGCCCAGCGTGGCATCGCCAACGTAGACGCCGCTCTTGCGATCGCCATTCAGATACACCTGGACCCGATCGACTCCGGTACCTTTGCTCGGATCCGCCAGCGGATCGTACGCGGTGCCGCGAACAGTGTACGGGGCATTACTGTGCACGGTGGCCAGCGCCGTGGGTTGTTCCAGGTCCAGCCGCGGACCGGCAGCGTAGCCCGCCGCGGAGCCAGTTGAGAAAACCTGTTGGTACCACCAGCCTTTATCCGGCGTGTGGGCGTAGATGTACAGAATGTTGCCGCTCGAAAAAGTGGTCGACGGAACAGTCGCGGAAAATCCGCTGGCCGCGTAGTACGGATTGCCGAGTGAGGCGGCAACATCCGGGCGATTGCCCTGGATGACGGCAGTACTGATCTGTTGGCCGCCGGAGTCCATGAGTCCACTCCAGACCTGGACGGTGTCGATGCCGCTCCAGCCCTGGGCGGTGGTGTCGACCACCCAGCCGGTCAACTGGGTGACGGTTGCGCTCTGGGGTTGATCCGCGGTGCCCGAGAGTGTCGAGAGTCCCACCGCGTTGGGACCTGGCAGCCAGGTGGTGGTGGTCAGCGAGACCGCCTGGGCGGCGGCGTGGCCAGTGGTCAGCAGCTGCGCGGCCACGAGCAGGCCGCTCGCGAGCACGCGCAGGGCAGTTCGAAACATGCGCCCAAGTATGGGGTGCGTCTCAGACGCCGGCCAGGATCCAGCCCTCGGCCTCGAGTTCCTGACGGACAGCGTCCCACCCAGGGAAGTCCGCGGCCGGGGTCAGCACCGGCTGCCCGGCGACTAGCGTGCCACTGGCGTCACCCCAGGTATAGGTTGTGTCCGCATAGCTGGAGGGACAGCACGCCGCATCGGTGGCGGCGTAATTGGGGACCACGACGCGGACTGGCGGCTGCGCGGTGCTGGCCGGGCCGCCGCGTTGGACCGCGAGCACACCGCCGCCGCGCACCGGATCCAAGGCGATCAGTTGCCGATCGTCGGTGCTGGTGCTCACCCAGTACTGGGTCGTGCAGTTGGCGCCGCACACCTCGAGTGACTGGAATCGATAGCCGTTTGGCAGGAACGTGCGTTCGGCGTACTGGCAGCCGCTGGTCTGCGGACATTGGGGCGCGGGCTGAGGTACGGCCTGGCCTGGCCCGCGCACATCGGCAATGGCCCCGCTGGACGATCCCTGCACCGGAATCTGGACCGGAGTCGATTGCGACAGCGACAGACCAAACAAAGCCGCGGACAGCATCAAAAGCAACACGCGCGGGATGGTACCGCCTCAACTCATAATGCTCGGCGATGCCGAACACGCTCTCGTTGCCTGAGGCGCGTCGACTGGCGATCGTCTCGCAGGCCTTTGGGCGACGCCCGCGTACGGCGACGATCGGACACGTCCGCAGACTCGCCGAGCAGATCCATGCCTTTCAGATCGACTCGGTCAACGTCCTGGTGCGCGCGCACTACATGCCGGCCTTCGCCCGGCTGGGTCCATATCCGATGGAGGTGCTCGACAACTTGACGTATCAGCGGCGCGAGTTCTTCGAATACTGGGGCCATGCCGCGTGCCTGCTGCCCATGCGCCTGTTTCCGCTGGTGCGCTACCGGATGCACAGCGACGTGACGCGCGACTACCTGGCCTCCGAGCGTGGCGCCTATGCGAATCAGGTCTATCGCGAGGTCGCCGAACGCGGTCCGCTCACGGCTGGCGAGCTGTCGGAGCCGGGCAAGCGCTCGGGCAACTGGTGGGGCTGGGCCAGTGGCAAGGCGGCGCTGGAGCACCTGTACGACGCGGGTTTACTGGCGATTGCGCGACGGCGCGGGTTCGAGCGCGAGTACGACCTGGTCGAGCGGGTGATCCCGTCGGCAGTCCTGGAGGTGTCGGTGCCGCGGGAAGAGGCGATGAAGCAGCTGATCTGCCTGGCCGCTCAGGCGTATGGCGTCGGCACGTTCCAGGACATCACTGGCTACTTCAACACCGATGGCTGGCGCGATCGACTGGGACCCGGACCTCACTGGGAGCGCTCGGCGGCCGACCCCGCGCTGCGCGCGAAACCGATGGGTAGACGGCTGGTGGCCGAGCTGGTGGAGGAGGGACGCCTCTTGCCGGCGCAGGTCGAAGGCTGGTTGGAGCCGGCGTATCTGCATCCGGCGGCGCGCGTGCCACGCGCGGTACACGCCCGGGCGCTGGTGACGCCGTTCGATTCGTTGGTCTGGGAGCGGCGGCGCATCGAGCGACTGTTCGGCATGAAATACACCATCGAGCTGTACACACCACTGCCCAAACGCGTGTATGGCTACTACGTGTGCCCGTTCCTGCTGGGCGAGACGCTGGTCGCGCGGTGTGACCTGAAGGCGGATCGGCAGCGGGGGGTGCTGATGGTGCGCGGTGCGTTTCTGGAGCCGGGACAGAGGGCGGGTGAGGTGGCGGACGGGCTGTGGGCGGAGCTGCAGGAGATGCGGGCGTGGCTGCGGCTGGAGGCGATCGAGGTGGCGGAGCACGGCGACCTGGCGGCGGGG
>JAFAWJ010000837.1 GCA_019242065.1 Chloroflexota bacterium | reverse complement strand
AGCGCCAGCCAGTCGAGTTCCTGAGCCGTCGCCAGAAGGATCTACTCGACGACGCCAGGGCAGCCCTGGCCGACTACCTTCATGCCCAGACCGACAACCTGGTCTTTTTGCCCAACGTGACCACCGCCCTGAACGTCGTCGCGCGTTCTTTGCCGCTGCAACCGGGCGACGAGATCCTGACGAGCAATCACGAGTACGGCGCCCTCGAACGCACCTGGACGTTCGTCGTCGAGCAACGCCAGGCTCGCCTCAAGATCCAGCCGCTGCCCGAGCATCTCGACGATCCAGACGCGACAGTCGAGGCCATCTGGTCGGGGGTGACGCCGAAGACGAAGGTCCTGTTTCTCAGCCACATCACGTCGCCCACGGCGGTGATCCTGCCCATCGAGCCGCTGATCCAGCGAGCACGCGAAGCAGGCATCTGGACGGTGATCGACGGTGCCCACGCGCCCGGGCAGATCGACCTCGACCTGCAGGCCATGCAGGTCGACTTCTACGGCGGCAACTGCCACAAATGGCTGTCTTCGGCCAAGGGTGCGGGCTTTCTGTACGCACGTGCCGAGGTCCAGGAGCTGATCCAGCCACTGGTGGTGAGCTGGGGCTGGCGGCCGCGTGACGCATGGTCCACGCCGTTCGTCGACGCCATCCAGCGCCAGGCGACGCACGACATCTCCGCGTATCTGTCGGTGCCCGCGGCGATCCAGTATCAGCAGCAGCGGGACTGGCGCAGGGTGCGCCAGGAGTGCCACGAGCTGTTGCGCCTGGCGCGCCAGGGAATGACGGACATCAGCGGTATCGAGCCGCCCGTCGCCGACGACCCGCGCTGGTTCGCGCAGATGGCGACGCTGCCGCTCCCCGCCGACGCGGACGCGCCGCGGATCAAGCAGCGCCTGTATGACGAGCACCGCATCGAGATCCCTGCCAACCAGTGGGGCAATACACCTGCGCTCCGCGTGTCGGTGCAGGGCTACAACACGCGCGAGGATATTGAGCGACTCCTGGGCGCGGTACGCGGCACCCTCGCCCGGTAAGGGTCGTGCCCAACGCAGGCTAGGCCGAGCCCTCCCAGGTGCCGCGGATGCCGATCGACGGTGTAGCCAGCGCGGGGGCGTACGTGCTGGCCAGCGAGTGGAAGTTGGCCAGCACGTCCTCAGCGCTACGCCCGGGATTCGCACCCCAGTAGCCCGCCACCAGCCCAGAAGCGAAGGCGGTGGCAAACGACGTGCCCGACCAAGTCGCCCAGCCATTGGTGTTGCGTGCCGCGGGCCCTGACTGGCCGGTCGCGCGCGGGTAGGTTTCCGCTGTGTAGACGCCGATGATGCCGTCGAGCGCCTGATCGTTGGGGACGTCGATGCCGCCGCCGAACGTCGCGATGTGATCGCCGACCTCCAGCGTGTCGCCCAGGTTGGAGTAGGCCGCCGCCCGATGCGGGTCGGACGTTGTTGCCGCTACGCCCAGGATGGACCCGTAGCGCGCCGGGACACGCGGCCCGAACCGCGGGCGACCCTCTTCCACCCGCGCCAACGAGTCGTTACCCGCCGCGGCGACGCCGAGGCAATTGTTCAGCAGCAGATACTCCGACAGGCGTTCGATACCTGACTGCAGCAGTCGGCCCGTGCGCTCGATCTCGGCGCGATTTCGATTCATCCAGGTCATGTCGCGCGACTCGCCGCGAATCGGCACGTCGGGGACATAGGCCGGATCGTTCGTGGGCTCCACGCCGTACCACAGCCAGGGCAGTTGCTCCAGCTTCGGCACGAACCCGAAGCTCATGTTGATGACCAGCGGCTCGTCAATCGGCTTGGCCTCCAGCACACTGGCCAGCACCTGCAGCCACAAGTGGAAGTCGCCGACGCCGTAGCGGTTCAGCACGGGCCGAATGGAGATCTGACTGTGCGGCGCGAGATCGTGGATCAGGCCGGCGATGAACAGCGCGTGATCGCTCATGTCATAGTCGCGGGATCGACCGTCGGACGTGGGGGCGAGCTTGATGGCCTCACGGTCGCGATCGGCCAGGGCGTCCGTGTGCCACGGCTCGAGACGCACCTCGCCAAGAAAATCCAGGAGGGCGGCCAACTGGGCATTGCTCTGGCCGAACGCTGCCGCCTGGCGGCGCGCTCGCGACCAGTCAGGCTGCGTGTCCAGGATCAGCACCCGGGCGGACGCGGGTGCGCCCAGAAAGTCGAGGCCAGCCTCTGTCGGCGCGTAGTGACGCGTTCTGCGGCCGGGCCCGTCTTCGACGGGTCCTGGCAGCGATGCAGGGCTGCCGTCGCTGAAGTCCTGCTGCGAGGAGCCTAACCAGTGCGGCATGACGCCGATCGGCGTGATGCCGGCCTGCCGCGCCGCCGCGAACGCGGCCAGGTTGTCCGCGTGCGCGTCGTGCACGGCTTGCTTGACGTAGTCATGTGTGTCAGGCTCGGTGAGGTCGTAGAACAAAAACGCGAGCGGCGGACGATTCGGGGCGTGGAAGACGATTGGCTCCGGGCGCCGCTGCTGTTCGGCGAACACGCTGCCCGCGCCTCGGCCCAAGGTGGAGTCCAGCGCGTCGCGAACGGTCGCATGTGCCCGAGCGTGGGTCGCCGGATCCTGGTCGTGGTCAAGCTCGACGGCAACCACCATCTCGCCAGGCCGATAGTGCCACCGTTCATGTCCGCCGCTGTTCTGCGCCATAGCTCTCCTCAGTTCCCCGGTGAAACGGGCAGTGGGCGCAGCGCGCCCCAGTCGCCGAGCAGGACGACTGGTGCCCAGAAGAACGGATGGCTGCGCCCCGGGGTCTGGCACAGGATCTCCAGTTGCGCAGCACGCAGCGCCTGCGCCCGGCCGTGGCCTGCTCGCAGCCCCGCATAAAAGTGCTTCATCAAGCGAGCGGTTGTCTGGTCGTCGACCCGCCAGAGCGTCTGGACCACCGAATGCGCGCCGGCGTACAGCAGAGCGCGGGGTAGCCCCAGTTGTTCGTCGCCTGGCGCAATCTGTGCGCGTCCCGACTCACACGCGCTGAGCGTCACCAGCGAGCATTCCAGCTCGAGGTCGAAGCAATCCAGCGCCGTGAGCTGCCCGTCTTCGAGCTTGAGATACGAAAACAGCGGCGCGTCGACGCGTGCGAAGCCGTGGGTGGCCAGGTGAATGACATCCGCCTCGCGAGCGTGCTCGACGATCTGCTCGCGCGTCGCGTCCGTCTCGAGCAACGTGCGTGCCTCGAGGAGAACGGCGACCTGGCGTGCCTCGGCGAGGACACCGGGCAATGAGCCGTTGTCGCTGTGCCCGACCACGAGACGACTCGCGCGCGGACTCGCAATCGGACGTCGACAAAAAGCCAACGCGCTGGCCGAGGGTCCCACGACCACTTCGAGCTGCTGGACAAGATACTCGGCGCCGTCGTACAGCGCGGCGAACGGAATGCGATGCAGCATCCCGTGCGGCACGATCACCAGACGATCGGCACCTGTGAGACTGTCGGCCAGCGGCCCGATCAACTCGGCATGCAAGCGGTGCAGCACCCGCCGCGCGGAGACTTCCTGCGCGTGCAGGCGTTGCCGATCGCTGTGGTCGGTGCCTGCCGCGGCGTGCATGACCAGGTACAGCGACGAGGTCAGTCGCTCGACACGAGCTCGGGCACCCGACAAACGCAGCGCGCGCACGCCGTCGACCGAAGTCCGCGTGAAGACGTACAGGTCGTCGTCGGTCGAGAAGTACTCGATCAGCATCGTGCCTGGCTCGAGGTCGAGCGGATACGAGGTGCCCTGCAGCAGGGCCACGCGCTCGAGATCAGCCACGTTGCCCAGGCGAAGCTCGTCCAGGAGGGCCCGGATCTGACGCTCGCAGTCGTCGAGCTCGGCTTGCTGCACCTCGCGCGGCTGCATCTGGTCGGCGTCCAGCGTGGTGACCGCGGTCGCCGTGAACGACGTGAGCTGTTCGTGCCGACGCCGCAAGCGGGTTAGATCGGCTTCAAGGCGCTCCTCGATTGCCGAGCGGGGCCGAATGTGAATGTCGAGCTGACCGGCGAGGGCATCGACCAGGGCGCGCGACCGGGCGCGCTCCGAGTACTCGAATGCCGCCCCGCTGTCGCCCAGCTCGACGCACAGCGCCACTGCTCGCTCGTAGACCTCGAGCTTGTCGGCCAGGAAGTCGGCCCGTGCCTCGGTCAGGATGCGTCCCTGGACCTGTTCCAGGGCCTGAATTGCCGCGTCGAACTCGCCGAGCGCCTGGCGAGCTTGACCTGCCTGCAGGTCGAGCTCGGCAAGCACGCGCCAGGCCTGATAGTCGAGCCATGGCACGCCGCGCTCACGAATGCTGGCGAGCGCGGTCTCAGCCGTCGTGCGGGCCGCTGCCGACTGACCGAGGGCGCGCAGCGCGGCTGCCTCGACCAGATTGGTCTGGGCGGCGTTGACCCGCTGGCCGCGCCGCGTCAGCTCGCTGGCCGCAGCGCGCGCCTGCGTGGCTGCCGCGTGCCAATCACCCGCGCTGGCCAGGACCGCGGCACGCTCACCCGCGACGACCGCCACCCAGCCGCCGCAGTCGGAGCTCGCGAAGATTGCCTCGGATCGCTCCAGGTCGGCGAGGGCCTCCGTGTAGCGGCCGAGACGACGCAGGCACGCGCTCCGCAAGAGCAAGGTGCCAGCGACGTTGATGCCCGCCCCGCTCGCTTCGAACTCGGCGGCTACTGCTGAGGCAAGGTCGACGCCCTCTTCCAGTCGGTTGAGGGACAGCAGACAGTACGCGGCCACCCGCCCGACGAACGCGGCGTCGTTGACGCGGCGCAACTCCAGGAATGCGCGTCGCGACGAGTTCGCGGTCTCCAGCGCGCGACTGTAGTGGCCCTGATCGGCCAGCAGCTGGGCCGAGATGGACCTGCCCACCGCGAGCTCATAGTCGTGACCGTGCTCCTCGAAGACCGCCAGTGCCTGGGAAATCAGTCCGCCGGCACGCTCGTATTCGCCCACACGCTGCCAGACCAGGGCCAGGTTGCCGACAATGCGAGCTTCCTGGGCCGGATCGCGCGGTTCGATGCGCGCGGCGGCGTCGATGGCGCGCTCGTAGGCCTGGATGGCTTGCTCGAGCTGCCCGAGCTCACACAACAGGAGTCCAGCGTGCTGTTCGAGTCGAGCCAATCGCAGCCAGAGGCCGCGGCGCGAGAGGATGGCTCGCGCCGGGTCGATGCTGCGTAGCTCGTCGTTGGTGACGCCCGTATAGCGCCAGGTGACGGCCGCGCCGATGCGGGTACGCGCCCAGCCGACCTCGTCCTCGAGCGCCTGGTACAGCGTCGCGGCGCGCCCGTACGCGGCGATGGCGTCCTGGTAGCGGCCCAGCTTGCGCAGGGCGTCGGCTTCGGCGAGCTGGCCGAGGGCGCGGAGGCGCTCGTCGGCGGCCAGATCCGCCAGGCCGCCGATCTGCTCGGCGACCCTCAGCGCCTGAGGTGGATCGACGTGCAGTAGGCGATCGGACTCGGCCTTGAGCTCTTCGGCAATCTCTGCCGGGGACCGCCCGTCAGTGACAGCCGACGCGGCGCGGTCCACGTGGCGCACGCGCACGAGTGTAAAAGATCGTTACCCAAAGCACGTATTTCCCCAGAGAAGTCCTTTATTCGGCGCGGCGGAGCTCGACCTTCCCGTCGCGTACGCGGACTTCGAAGACGTGGGTTGGCTCCGCCGCGGGGCCCTGGCACACGCGGCCGTCGACGAGGCTGAACTGCGAGCCGTGCCACGGGCACTCGACCACCGTGTCGTCCTCCAACAGCTTGCCCTCCGCTAGCGGCCCACCCCAGTGCGGACAGACGTTGCTGACGGCCGTGATGTTGCTCCCCTTCTTCAGCAGCGCAACCGACACCTCGCCGCCCTCGACCGTCATCGTCTTCGCCACCAGCTTGCCCTCCTCGAGCTCGCTTTCGGCACACACCACCTGGTACTCGTCGACCGGCGGCTCAAAGGCGATGCGGCTCACGCTCGTTCCCAGCCGATACACGAGCTCGCCACCCAGCCACGCCGAGATGCTGGTCAGGCCAAACCCCACAGTCGACAGCCCGACCCCCAACCCGCGCTTGTCGCCACGCCGCGCTAGCAACGAGCCTACCATCAGCGCCAGGCCAGTCGCGTTCAGCATGGCATGAATCAGCGCGATGCGTCGCGGCTGCTCGGAGGTGTCGGCGAAGTCGGCG
>JAFAWJ010000734.1 GCA_019242065.1 Chloroflexota bacterium | reverse complement strand
ACGCGGGCGTGAGCGACGACAAGCTGAACGGCATGATCGACCAGCAGATGCGCACGCTGGATCACAACCAGCGCAAGCAGCAGATCTATGACATCCAGCGCTACCTGGTGGACCAGATGTACTACGTGCCGGGGGTGGTGAACTACCGCACCGCGGGGTACACGCCGCGGATGCACGACATGTATCCGCGGTCGGACTACGGGTTCGGCGCCGAGATTGCGCCCAAGGTGTGGATTGGCTCATGAGTGGTGGTCGACCCTCACCCCCCCAGCCCCCCTCTCCCTGTCTCAGGGAGAGGGGGGAGCTTCCACAGGAGTGAGACGAGCGTATGAGCCGTTACCTCGTTCGCCGGCTGCTCTTGTTGGTCCCGACGCTACTGGGCGTCACCATTGTGGTGTTCGTGCTCGTGCGGCTCTTGCCCGGCGACGCGGCCACGCTGCAGCTCCAGGACGCCAAGGCCTCGGCGGCTGATGAGGCGGCGCTGCGCGCGCAGCTCGGCATCGACAAACCCATCTACCTGCAGTACGCCGACTGGCTGGGCACGCTGCTACACGGCGACCTGGGGCATTCGTTCCGCACCAAACAACCCATCGCCCAGGAGCTGTCAGCGCGCATCCCCGTCACCCTCGAGCTTGGCGTCGTCGCGCTGGTAATCGCGGCCATCGTGGCGATCAGCATCGGCGTGATCTCAGCCGTGCGCCAGGACACCTGGATGGACTACACCGCCCGCAGCGCGGCCATCGCCCTGCTGGCGATTCCAGCGTTCTGGCTGGGCACGCTGGTGGTGACGCTGCCGTCGGTGTGGTGGCACTGGACGCCGCCGCTGCAGTACGTCACGTTCGCGCAGGACCCGGTCAAAAACCTGAGCATCATCATCGTGCCCGCGCTGATTCTCGGGCTCGGGCTGAGCGGCGGACTGATGCGCCTGGTGCGCACCCAGATGCTGGAGGTCCTGCGCCAGGATTTCATCCGGACGGCCTCGGCCAAAGGCCTGGCCGAGCAGTCGGTCATCACCCGCCATGCGCTGAAAAACGCCTTCATCCCGGCGCTGACGGTCCTCGGCCTGCAAGTTGGCCTGCTGGTCTCAGGCACGGTGGTGCTCGAAAGCATCTTCGTCTTGCCGGGCATGGGTCGCTATTTGCTGGAGGCGGTCCAGTCGCGGGACTATCCGGCGATTCAAGCCCTCAATCTGATTTTCGCCACGGTGATCGTCGTGACCAATCTGATCGTCGACCTGCTGTACGGTTGGCTTGACCCGCGGGTGCGGTACACGTAGATGAGCGCCCAACCGGCCGCGCTCGAGCCGCTGGCCAGGCCGAATCAGGCGGCACCTGCTGCACGCGTTGTTCGTCGACCGTCGCGGGTGGCCGTGTTCATCCGCCAGAAACCATTGGGTGCGTTTGGGGCGGCGCTGATCATCCTGTTCCTGGTGCTGGCGATTGGCGCCCAGTGGCTGGCGCCCTATCCGTACGACGTCGGCACCGCGGCGGATCGCCTGCAGTGGCCGTCGCTGGCGCACCCGTTCGGGACCGACGCCAATGGGCGCGACCTGCTTAGCCGCATTATCTGGGGCGCGCGGGTGTCGGTGACAATCGGTTTCGGGGCGGTGGTCATCAGCACTGTGATCGCCGTGGTTGTCGGGGTGACGTCGGGGTTTTTCGGCGGCTGGGTCGACCTGAGCGTGCAGCGCGTCGTCGATATTTGGATCTCGTTTCCGGCGCTGGTGCTGCTGGTGAGTTTGATTGCGATCGTCGGGCCGGGGCTGTGGAGTACGACGCTGGTGCTGGGCATCCTGCTCGCGCCGGGCGCGGCGCGTGTGGTGCGCAGCGCGGTCCTGGGCGTGCGGTTCCAGCCTTACGTGGAGTCGGCGCGCTGCCTGGGGGCGGGTGACTGGCGGATCGTGCTGCGGTACGTGTTGCCGAACGTCTCGGCGCCGATCCTGGTGCTGGCGACGACGCAGCTCGGGGCGGCGATTCTGGCGGAATCGACGATTGCCTTTCTTGGCTACGGGGTGCCACCGCCGTTTCCGACGTGGGGGTCGATGTTGAGTGGTACGGGGCGGGCGTACATGCTGCAGTCGCCGTGGCTGGGCATCTGGCCAGGGCTGGCCATCGCCGGGGCGGTGTTCGGGTTCAACATGTTTGGGGACGCGCTGCGGGATGTGCTGGATCCCCGCTTGCGGGGGCGCTGAGCCGGTCTGGTGAGATCCGCGCTGTCAATGAACTTCTCTAAAGAGAAGCAGAGGTCTGGTGAGGGCGCTCGCCGCGGGCCCGTGGTGAACTTCTCGAACCGAGGTAGATTTCTCGAGGACTGCGGTCTTCGGCGGGCGCGTGGGCTGGTGAGCTTTCCAAAACGAGAAGTGGATTTCTCGGGGACGCGGGGTCCGCGGCGGGCGCAGAGCGGGGTTGTGGGTTGGTGAGATCCGTATTGTCGGTGAGCTTCTCAAAACGAGAACTAGATTTCTCGGAGGCGGCGGGCGGCGGGCGGCGGGC
>JAFAWJ010000950.1 GCA_019242065.1 Chloroflexota bacterium | reverse complement strand
AGCTGGAACATCTAGTTCCACGCCGACGCGCAGCACCTAGGAAAGCGCCACGCTGGCCTGCGGGCTCGCAAACGCGGCAGTCTGTAGGGCGCGGGCAACCGCTGACGGGTCGTGCGCCGCCACACACGATGACGGCAAAACCTGCGGGCTAACTGGCGCGAGCGTCAGGTCGAGAGTATCGAGCAGGTCATGCCATCGCCCGTCCAGGGGTGCCTGAGTTCGCACGCCTACTAGGACGCAAGAGGCCGTCCACGCCGCAGCTCGGGCCGCGTCGAGCAGGGCGGGATCGGTTGGCCCATCCAGGCTCACGAGGACTAGTGGTCCCGCCAAGCGCCCAGTGGTACCAATCGGCAGAACCTGCCCCGCCCCGTCAGCGAGTTGTCGTAGCGAGACCCCGCCAGCCAGCCGCGGGGATGCAGAATCTGCCATCACATCACCGCTTGAGGGATCAGAGCCGCAGTGGCCGCTCGCCCGAGGATCGGCAATTCGCCGTAGCATACCATTGCCGTCGTGTTCGAGGAGGTCAGCGAGGATTCGCTAACGGAATGGGCGCGTGACAGATTCGCGCACGCCTAGCCACTACCGCCGTTGAAACTGTTACCCCCTGCGGCTTAAGGAACTGTCAAAATCGTTACCACACATCAGCTCGATGTACACACCTGCCCACGCCGGGGCCCCGCCAGTCGCTGCGCCGCCCCCATTAACGGCGTCATATTGACCATCAGGGCTATCGCCTCATCCACGCGTTTTTTGCCGAGAACGCCAAGATGATCAAACAATGGCCGTGCCCACGTCGACCGCCCACCAGCCCCAGATCTTTAAACGCAAGAGCGCGACACACTAGCTCGCCGTCATGGCACTGAACACCACGCCGTCCGGTGACTCTTCGCGATTGGCTTGGCCGCGTACGACCAGAAGCTCCAGGTGGGCCTTGGTCTCCAGCGCCGCCAGCCCCTTGCTGTGCAACTCCAGCTCAGCATAGGTCTTGTTGTGCCTCGTCCACGTCAGCTGTTGCGCGACGGCGAATGCCGTCGCGGCCTCTCCGGCGAGGGCAGCGAGAGATTGCGCGAGTCTCATCTCGTGGAATGACAACAGCTCGTCCACGCGTCGATGTGACGACGGGGCAACTGGCCCATGCGCCGGAAGAATCGTCAGATCCGGCAGCTTCCGGACCTTGGCAAGTGATGCCAGGAAGTCGCCCAGGGGATTCGGCGGTGGAGCCATGGCGAAACCGATAGAGGGGGTGATCGTCGGCAATACGTGGTCCCCGGCGAAGAGAAGGCCGGCTGCGCGTTCCGCAAAGACGTAATGACCCGGTGTGTGCCCCGGGGTGTGCACGGCATCCAGCGTGTGACTGCCGACAGAAGTCGTGAAGTCTCCGTCCAGCCACGTGTCAGGAAATCGCCACATGTTCCGGTCGATAAGGTCCGCGCTGGACATCGGCCACTGGTTCGCAACCTCAAACGCACCGGCCGCCCTCAGGGCGTTGGCTGTAGGGCTACCCACGCGACGGGGATCGGTGATGACCTCAAGCGTTGCTCGCTCCCCCAGACCCAACGAGACGTCAGCGTCATACTGGCTGCCGAGGACGGCGGCGAGAGTGTAGTGATCTCGGTGCACATGCGTCACCAGGAACCGACGCAAATCCTGGAATCGGTAACCGAGCTGCCGCAAACAGCGGCCTAGGACGTCGCGGGCAGCCTCGATCGCCCACCCACCATCGATCAAGGTGAGTCCGTCATCTGTCTCAAGCACATATACGTTAACGGCCTTGAGTGCGTCCGTAGGTAGTGGCAGAGGAATGCGGTAGATCCCTTCGCCAACCGGCCAGGCTCCCTCGGCCGTCCAGTACTGACCTGAGTCCGGCGACGTCGAATGTGCCGTTGACACGGCTTCGCTTGTCACATGTGTCCCCTCGCTGGAGCACTCCCACGGCTACACATCTGTAAACTCGGGTGGTCGCTTTTCGAATCTGGCCTCGACCGCCTCCACCTGGTTGGGCGTGCCTATCAACGCCGAAATTTCGTCTTGCTCCTTCGTTAGGCCGGAGTCGAGGTCGATATGGCCGGCGAGGTCGAGCAGTCGTTTCGACGCCCGGACCGCGTCGGGACTGAGCGTGGCCATCTCCCGCGCCAACGCGAGTGATGCCTCCCTCGGGTTCGCCGCAGTCCGAGTGACCAGTCCGACCCGGGCCGCTTCGTCCCCGGTGAGTACCCGGGCCGTGAACACCAAATCCTTGGCGACGTCGCGGCCCACCAGGCCGGGCAAGAGCTGAGTGGCGGCCATGTCCGGGACGAGACCCCACGCCACCTCTGGCACGGACAGACGGGCATCACTTGCCGCTATGCGTATATCGGCAGCAAGCGCAAGCTGTAGGCCCCCGCCGAGAGCATTGCCGTGTATCGCCGCGACGACAGGGACCGGTACAGCCGCCCATTCCATGACCAGACGCTGACCCGTGCCCCGAGTGGGTCCATCGGTGGGCGGCAAGTTGGCCAGGTCTGACAGGCGCCGCCCCGAGCGCATGGCGTCGAACGCAGCAAAATCCAGGCCGGCGCAGAAGTCAGGGCCCTCACCCGAGATGACGACAACTCGGACTCCAGCTGCCGTCCGCACGCATTGCGCGGCTTCGAAGAGGGCATGAAACATCTCAGGATCCAGGGCGTTCCGCTTTCGTGGCCGGTTCAGGCGGACGTCAGCGATCCCGGACTCCAGCGAGAGCAAGACCCGCGGCTTGTCGCCGCTGCTCAGGCCAGTCATCGTCGCTGTCGTCATCACTGGGTGGCGAGGAGCGCGCGCAGTGCCGCGACAAGGACGAGTGGTTGGTCGAGCATGGGATGGTGACCGGCGCCGGGTAGGTCGACGCGCGGCTCCTTACGACCCCGCGTAGAGGCCAGGCCGATCGCCAGCTCTTCGCCCACGAGCCCGAACTCACAGGTAACGAGGATCAGGGGAGTCGTCATGTCGCGGATCAATCGGCGCGTGGACTCGTTCTCGGCGAAGAACATGGTGGGGTCGAATTTCCAGGTCCACCCATCGTCGACGCTGTGCAGGGACTCCTCTGCCACGTGTCTGCCGATATACGCAATCACCTCGCGAGGCATGGGTACGGTCTTGAACCGCGCGGTTGCTTCCTGGAAGGTCGGATATACCGTCGCTGGCTTTCGACCGTTCTCGATCCAGCTTTCGCGACTCGCTCGATCTGGAACAGGCGGGTCGACAGCGATGACGGTTCTGGGGAAGCCGGGGTTGGCGACGGCCGCCGTCATGGATACCCAGGCACCCATGCTGTGGCCAACGAGAACTGGCTCTTCGAGCGAGGCGTGAGAGGCGATAGCCGTGAGCTCATCAGCCCACTGCTCCCAGCTGTACGCAGATCGCCATCCACTGTCCCCGTGTCCGCTGAGGTCGATGGCGACAACGCGGTGCTGGGTCAGGAGTGGCGCGATGTGGTCCCACCAGCCAGAGTGCGCGGCGCC
>JAFAWJ010000699.1 GCA_019242065.1 Chloroflexota bacterium | reverse complement strand
GGCTGCGGAGCGACGGCTTCGAGGATAGGCGAGGGCGTCGAGCTCAGCGGGCTCGGGGCGCCCTGGGGCAGGCTGGCCAGCAGTCGCCGCATCGAGGGCATCGCGTCGGCCCGATCGGGCCGGCCGCCGGTTTGCGTGTAGATCACCGGGACGCGCTGATCACGGGCGGCCGCCAGGAGCAGCTGGCACTCTTTGACCACTTCGTCGAACCGCCAGATAGGTGGCCAGCCGAACACGTCGCGGCGGGGCTGGTTCTCCTTCAAGTACATGTTTTGCATGTCCACCATGAGGAGCGCCGTCGCCGCGGTCATGCGTGCCTCCAGTCCATGCTGGTCGCCAGACTACCGATAGCGAGCGTACGTTGCACGACTCCCACCCGTACGCCAAACAGCAAATCCAGAAACGCGACACCGACTGCCCACTCCTCTCCCAGGAGCTTCAACGAATTGTCGCCGCGAGAGATATTGAACGTCAGTCCGGTCCGTGCAGCGGCCACGTCAACTGGCCACAACGGCACTGCCTGCGTTGACAAAGAGAGAAGTACCAAATGGATGTGCAACAGTTGAGGGGGCGGTTCGGATTGCCGGGGTCCTGGTGCAGCGGTTGCACGCCGACGATCGCCGGATCGGCCAAAATCGGGTTGTCACTGAAATACACGTTGCGCAGGCCCTGCTCGATAGCACTGGCCAGCACCAGAAGGCGGCCGGTGAGTTGGATGGCCACGCGTCGAGCGGCTAGTGCGCGGCGGGTGAATCCCTGAGGAAGTCCTCCAGATGGTCGGCGAGCGCCGAGCTGTCGCGGGCGGCACCACCGATGTAGCTCGAGCGACGCGTTCGCAGCAGGTTCTCGCCAAGCAGATACATACCGGGCGCATCCCGCACGATGCCGCGGTCGTGGCGGATTCGGCCCTTGCGGTCCAGCACAGGCACGTCGAGCCAGGAATAGTCAGGCCGGTAGCCTGTTGCCCAGACGATGGTGGCGATACCCTGGCGTCGCAAATCGATCTCGACGATGGGATCCGCGGAGACGCTGGTCGGTTCGAATCGATGCGGAGCTTCGCGCACGTCGGTCTCGTTGCCCGCGGCCCAGTCGTCGAACCGACCGAGCAGTCGATTCATCTTGAGATCGGCGAGCCGGCACGTGTTGGCGAGGCCGCCTGAAAACAAAGCGACGCCGTCGCGAATCGATCCGAGGCGACCCACAATCCTCACACCAATCTCAGACAGCGTGTTGAGGTCGATCGAACGCCGCTCGGGAGTGCCGATCAGTTGCGGCGACGGGACGTGGCGTGCGCGCACCACATCGTCAACCTCATCGTCGCGTTCGTCGAGTACGCCTGCGGCGTCCATCCACCAGAAGATGTCCCGCCCTCGATACATCCTGGGCAGTCGCACGTGCTCGCCAACCGCGAGTGTGACAGGTCGACCTGATCGCTGGATCTCCTCCGCAAGCTGAATGCCAGTCGCCGAGGCGCCGACGACCAGCACGCCACCCTTGTCGAGACGCTCGGGGGATCGATACGTCATCGGCGTCATCGTGTCGATGGACGTCGGTGCCGCGGCGCTAATGGCCGGAACGTTGCCGACGTTCGCGGCACCGCTGGCAACGACAACCGATGCGCAGTCCCACACGCCGCGGTCGGTGGTCACCCGATACGTGCTGTCGGATGCCACGACCTGGGTGACCGTCGTTCCCGTCCGCACGGGCGCGTCGATCGTGCGGGCGTACGAGTCGATGAACGCCACGACCTGGGGGACGGTCATGAATCCGTCAGGATCCGTGCCCTCGTAGCGCATCCCTGGCAGGCAGCTGTGCCAGTTCGGGGTGAGCAAGCGCAGGGTTTCCCAGCGCTCGGTGCGCCACGAGTTGGCGACCTTGCCCCGCTCCAGGACGACGTGCTCGATCGAGCGCTCGGTGAGCTGACGACTCATCGCGAGTCCAGCGTGTCCGGCACCGATGACGACGGTCGTGGTGTACATCGACAGTGTCGCGCCCCGCTCAGCCGACGCTGACCGAGACGTTCGTGGGGTTGGTGATGATGTCGAACACCGCCGAGCGCTTTTGCGACTGGGCCACGAGTGCCTCGATCTCCTCGGGCGAGGCATCGGCATCGATGTCGAAGTGCACGTTGATGGCGTTGAACCCGTTGCGAACCTCAGGGTCGCCGCCGAGAATGCCCAGGACGTTCATCTTGCCTTCGAGCGTCGAGGTGACCGACTTGAGCTGGATGTTTCGGTTCTGGGCCACCGCCGCGACGCCGGCCGTCAGACAGCCGGCCAGGGCCGCCAGGACGTGCTCGACTGGTGTGGCTCCGCGATCCTCGGAGGCGAAGCACTCGGGGTGGTCGGCGTCAACCGTGAAGACCTGCTTGTGAACGTTCTCCTGGCCGAGGCCTGCGAAACGCTCGATGGACGACCGGCTGAAGGTGCCGTTGATCCAGGAGCAGCTCGCGCGCCACGTAAAGTCCGCGGCCGCGGGCGTGTCGCTCAGGGCCTCGCGTGCGGCCAGCAGCGCGGCGGTGTTCACGCCATTGTCGACGGGGTTTGCCGTTGTGGTCATCAGGTTCGTGTCCCTTTCGCGCCCTATTGTGCGCTACCGCGTGCACGCGTGAGTCGCGTTTCGAGTTGCACCCTGGCTGAGCGTCACCATAGTCTGTCGGCCGATGCACCGACGGACGAGTTCGAGCCTGTGAACGCGTTCGAGCACATGGTCATCGGCGCCGGAGCCGGTGCGCTGGTAGCCCACCTCGGCGGCGGCAACGTCGGCCTGCTGATGATCGCCGGCGCGCTCGCCGGCCCCCTGCCTGACATCGACACCCAGTGGGCACGCCGCTCGCGCTACCCATCGCACAGCAAAACCTGTGGCCTGCTCAGTCACCGCGGACCGACGCATTCGGTGGTTGCCGTGCTGGTCGTGCTCGCCGTCGTCAGTGTGCTCTTCCCCGTTACGTGGCCACAACATCAACTCCTCGCCGAGGCCTTCGCCGCTGGCTACGCCAGCCACCTGGTCGCCGACGCCATCAGCCCGATGGGTGAGCCGTTCTTCTGGCCGCTGAGCTGGCGCCGATTCCGCGTGCTGCCCGAGCACCTGTGCATCCACTCGGGAACGCGCATGTTCGAGCTGCCGATCGCGATCGGCCTCCTGTTCATCTGTCTTTCGGTGCGTGGCGCGTGATCCGACTGGAATGACAGCCATGGCAGCAACGCTTCTCCTAGACTGGCTGACTGAATGGACAAGCACGAATCGGCCAGCAAGCTCCTGGCAGCGCTGAAAGCGGGCACGCCCGCGGCGTTCGACGCCGTGGCGCCGGCGCTGGCCCCGAACGCGTTCATCATGGCGCCCGTCCGCGGCGAGGCGACGGGTCGCGCGGACGTCATCCAGAATTTGAAGGAGGCCCAGCTCGCCGGCGTGACCGAGTGGGATGGTCCAACCGAGGTGGCGCGCGGCGAGCGCATCACCGCCCGCACGCCTGGCGGACCGGTCCCGGGCATCACCTGGCTGCTGACTTTCGACGCAGAGGGCCAGATCGCGCAGCTGCTGGAGAGTCGTCTGCGGCCGGCGCCATCGCAACCTGAGCCGCTACGCATCACCGAGGCGATCGCGACGGCCATCAACGGTGCCATGGACAACGGCACGCCGACCGTGCTGGGTTACGTCAACGAACAGGGGCAGCCGCGGCTGTCCTTCCGGGGCACGACGCAGGTCTACAGCGACGATCAGCTGGCCGTGTGGGCGCGTTACGAAGACGCGGGCTTGCCGACGGCTATCCAGAAGAATCCGCGCGTGTCGGTCGTGTATTACGCCCGCGGCGCCGGCAACCTCATTTTCGAAGGCCGGGCCCATATTGTGCACGACCCGACCGCGCGCGACCGCGTCTTCGACCAGTCGCCGGTGGTCGAGCAGCGTGCGGACCCGGAGCGCAGCGGAGTGGCCATCGTCATCGACGTCGACAAGGTGACGGGCCGACTCGGTGGCGACCGGGTGAACATGGCCCGCTAGGCAGGTACTGGCAGCGGGAGCGCCCGGGCGGGGACGGGCGACGACTGCACAATCGACGTGGTCGTCTGCCCGAAGGCCAGGAAGCAGTCGAGAATCGCCTCGAGTTGATCAATGGCCGCCGCGTGCACCTTGAGCAGGAAGCAGTCCTCGCCAGTGATGCGGTGGCATTCGACCACCTGCGGCGTAGCCCGCGCCAGGTTGGCGATCCGTTCCAGCTGGCCGGGGGCCGGACGCACGCGGACGTAGGCCGCAATTGGGAGTCCGAGCGCCTTCGGGTCCAGTTCGAGGCGACAACCGGCGATCACTCCGGCCTCCCGGAGACGCTGAAGTCGTTCGGTCACCGCCGGGGCCGACATGTTCACGCGGCGCGCCACCGCGGCCACCGGCAATCGCGGGTCCTCCAGCAGGATCTGCAGCAGTCTGGTATTGACGGGGTCCAGCAGCCGACTTTGCCATTCAGAGGTTGCCTGCCAGTTCTGTCCAGTTTTTCCAGGCATGAGCTCCTTACCGCCTTTGAACCTGCATGGAATCGAGCGGAGTCACGGCTTAGTCTAAACGACGATGAGCCACGCACTCCGGTCGCCGGTCGGAGTCGGACGCTCGGCGGAGTGGTCGGCAGCCCGGGTTGGTCGCGTGCCACCCCACGCCTTCTTCCTGGTGAGTGCCATCTTTCACTATCTCGGACCGGCCTTCGCGGTGTTGCTGTTCGGACACCTGGACGTGCTCGGCGTCGCCTGGCTCCGTATCGCGAGCGCGGCCGCGGTGTTCGCCGTATGGCGCCAGCCGTGGCACGTGGCCGCACGCCTGGACCTGGCACACCGCGGCACCCTCCTGGCGCTCGGGTTGGTGCTCGCTGCCATGAACGCCTGCTTCTACCTGGCGATCGACCGGCTGCCGCTGGGCACCGTCGGCGGCATCGAGTTCCTCGGTCCAGTTGCCCTGGCCGCGCTGGGTGCACGCACACGCCGCAACGCGCTCGCGCTCGGACTGGCGGTGGTCGGAGTGTACGCGTTGACCGACGTGCGCATCGTCGGCGAGCCGCTCGGATTCGTGTTTGCATTCGGCAACTGCGCCCTGTTCGTGCTGTACGTCGTGCTGGGTCACCGGATCGCTCGAGACGGAGGCGGCCAGGGGGTGGATCGCCTGGGCGCCGCGATGCTCGTCGCCGTGCTGGCGATCAGTCCGCTGGGACTGGCCGGCGCGGTGCCCGCCTTCGGGAGTCCAACGCTGCTGGCGGCCGGAATCGGGGTCGGTATCTGCTCGTCGGTCATCCCCTACGTGTGCGACCAGCTCGCCATGGCGCGCCTCCCGCGGGCGACGTTTGCCCTGTTGCTGGCGCTGTTGCCCGCGACTGCCGCGGTGGTCGGCCTTGTCGTCCTGGACCAGTGGCCCAGCCCGACCGACTGGGCGGGCCTGGCGCTGATCATCACCGGCGTGGCGCTCCACCGCGAACAACCGGGGCGTCGATCCTGAGTGATGCGCAGGCCAGTGACGGTCTTCAGACCGCGTACCAGCGCTCGACCGCCGTCACCACAGCGTCAGGCGGCCGGGCTTCGACAAGCGCCAT
>JAFAWJ010000665.1 GCA_019242065.1 Chloroflexota bacterium | reverse complement strand
ATCCTGCGCCAGGGCTACGCCGCCGCCGCCAAACAGCTCCGCTGACCGTGGCGATAGCTAGTCCTCGCTGCAAAAGCAGCGGCTGCCATCTGGGAGGCTGACCTCCGCGGTGTCAACACGTCCTCCCCCGAGGGATCCCCTCGGCGGTACCAATGCGTTTTCCCGGAGGGGACCCCTCGGCGATACCAACACGTCTCCCCCAGAGGGGACCCTCTGGGGACCTACTTCTCAAACTGCCCCAGTCAGCCACCCAAACGCGGACGACAACGTTTGGCAGCGCAAACTGACTACGCGGGGGCTCCCGACCAGGCCTCGCCGTAGTGATCGCCGAAGACCACATCGGTCATCGTCCGCCGACTGACCGGGCCAAAGTGGCCCATCGGATATCCCACCGGGAGGATGGCATACGAATGCACGTTGGCCGGCAGCCCCAGCGCGCGTTCTGTCTCCGCCTCATAAAAGAGGTGGCGAGTCGTCAGTGTCGACCCCAGGCCCAGCGCCCGAATAGCCAGCAGCATGTTCTGCACCGCCGGGTAAATCGAAGCACCTGAGGAGCGGCTGGGCGAAGCTTCCTCCAGGCAGGCGACGATCCACACCGGCGCGTCGGCGAAATGGTCCGTCAGGTATTCGACGGCCGACCCCTGGCGCACGTATCGCTCGCGACTGACGCCAGCCGGCGGCTCGCCCCGGTACCGCGGCCCAACGGCCTCGTCGAAGGCCTTCTTGTAGTACTCCTGCACCGTCTGCTTGATCTGGCGGTCCTTGACGACCATGAATCGCCAGCTCTGGACATTCCCGCCATTGGCAGCGGACAGCCCGGCTTCCAGGATCTTGACGATGAGCTCATCCGGAACTGGATCGGACTTGAGTCGCCGCATCGAGCGGGTGGTGTGCATGATCTCGAAGACGTCGGTGCTGGAATCCATGCTCGCAGGATATCGCTGCTAGTCGAAGGCAAGGTCGTCAGCATCGCTTACAACCGGCACGGCTGGAGTGGACGTGGACGTGGATCCCCACCCGTCATATGCCGCCTGGACGAAATTGCAGTACGTCAGCGTCTTGCTGGCACGCCGCTGCTCGCGCGGCAGGTCGTCGGTGCCAAAGTTACGGAAGGGCAACTGTTTTGTCGGGCGGTCCCATGTATGTCCAGACCACTCCGCCGGATTCGTGCGTCGCATACGCAATGGCGCGGACCTGGGTCCGGAAGTCAGACTCAGCGCGTTGGTTGGGCATGTGCACGCACTGGCCGGTGACGTCGAACTTCCAACCGTGGTACACGCAGCGGATGCCGGCTTCCTCGTTGCGTCCAAAGAACAGCGACGCACCGCGATGCAGGCAGTTGTTCTGCACCAGACCCACCTGGCCGTGTGTGTCGCGAAAGGCGATCAGGTCTTCGCCCATCAAGCGCACGCGCACCGGGTCCGAGTCGGGACCTGGCGCAGCATCCGATCCGCGTCTCCCAGCGAAGCATCGTACCCCTTCCCCACCCCCGAGCGCCCCCAGGCGAAGCAGATACGTGCGTTCCGTTACACCTGGCAGGCGCGGCAACGGCGGGTGCAACAGATGCGTCCACGCTACACCTTCTGAGGTGTACTGGCGCCAGGTGCAGCGTTAAGCTAGGGGCACGATGTTCCCGGTCGACGACGTCAGGTAGATCTGATGACGCTGTCGACGTCGCTTCGACTCCTGACCTGGGCCGTCTACCTCATTATCTTTCTCCTGGTCCTGCGCCGTGCGCTGCGCACACCAACGCGCACGCACGCCGACATCGCCATCTTCTTCGGCGCCACAGCCGTCTTGATCGTGCTGGTCTCTGCCCAAGCAGTCGTGGGCAGCGCACCCCCGTCCTGGCTCCTGCCGTTCATCGGCGTGGTGGCCATCCTGCTGCCGTATCTGCTGCTGCGCCTGCTCGCCGGATTTGCCGCCGTTCCGGGCTGGCTGCGACACGGGTCGGCGGTGGCTGCCGTCGCCTGCATCGCCGCGTTCGTCTTTACTCCACAGCCAACGCCGATGGCCGTCGGGTTGCTCGTGGTCATCTACTTCGGACTCCTTGCCGCCTACGATACGCTCGGTTTCACACGCGCGGCCCAGCGCTCGACGGGCGTCACCCGGCGCCGCATGCAGTTCGTTGCGCTCGGATCGCTGGCGCTCACAGCCACCGTGCTGACCTCAGCCTTCGCATCGGTCGATGCCACGCGCGCCGTGAGCTGGACCATCATTGGACGGCTGCTTGCCCTCGGCTCGGGCTTGGCCTACTACCTGGGTTTCAGTCCGCCCATCTGGCTCAGGCGCGTCTGGCAGGCACCGGCCCTCGAGGCCTTGCTTGCCGAGATTACCGAGCTCCCGTACTTGCCCGACGTCCCCTCGGTGCTGACGCGATTGGAGGCGCACGCCGCGGCTGTCATCGGGGCGCCGACCGCCGCCATCGGCGTCTGGTTAGAGGCCGAATCCGTGTTGCGTTTCTGGCGAGGGCTCGGGTTACGGTTCACGCCCGCCAGCTATCCGGAGGACGTGGCCAGGCACGGGTTCGCGCCGCACGCCGATGTCGTCGACGTGCCCCCCGACCGGCTCTTCGCGGGACGCGCATTCCTGGAGCAGCGACCCCTGTTCACCGGCAACGTCATTCGCGACGATCCGGACAACGCCGAGTTGTACGCAAGCTGGCAGGTCACCGCGGTGCTGGCCAGTCCCATCACCTCGAACGCCAGGCGCCTTGGCGTGCTGACGGTGTGGTCACCGCGTGAACCGGTCTTTGCCGAGAGCGACCTGGAGCTGGTCGACCTGGTAGCCCACCAGGCCGCCGCGGTCCTCGAGAGTCGTGCCTTGCTCGAGCAGGTCGCCGAGGCGCGTGCCAAGGACGAAATGGACCGTCTCAAGGACCGCTTCCTGGCCTCGATCTCGCACGACTTGCGTAATCCTCTCACCGCCGTCGCCGCCACGGCCCAGCTGGTCCAGCGCCGCCTGGACCGTGGCGGTGTGGATCCAGAACGCTTGCGAGCGAGCATGACATCCATCGATATTTCGACGCGCCAGATGGCGAGCATGGTCGACCAGCTTCTGGACTATGCGCGCCTGCAGCTCGGTCGGCCGTTGGAGCTGCATCTTCAGCCTGTGGACCTGGTGGAGCTGACGCGGACCACCGTCGCGGCCAGCGCGTCAGTCAGCGATCAGCACGCCATCCACTTCGAAACCAGTGAGCCGACGCTGGTCGGTGACTGGGACTACGAACGCCTCGCGCGCGTCCTCCAGAACCTGCTGGGGAACGCGGTCAAATACAGTCCCGGCGGCGGCGACATCTGGGTGCGCCTGCGCCACGAGCAGACGGCAAACCGGGAGTGGGCCGTGCTCTCGGTGCAGGACCCCGGCGTTGGCATTCCGGCGGCCGACCTGCAGGAGGTCTTCGAAGGCTTTCACCGCGGCACCAACGTCAGCGCTCGGATTCCGGGCACCGGGATCGGCCTGGCCACCGCTCGCCAGGTCGTGGAGCAACACGGTGGTACGCTGAGTGTGGAGAGCGTCGAGAATCAGGGCAGTACGTTCACGGTCCGGCTGCCCCGCGGTGCGCCAGGGGGACCTGTGCCAGGCGATTCGACGCCGCCACCCACGACCCCACTGTCCAGCACCGACGTCGAGCAAGCGCCGGTCTGGCAATTGCAACCAGGGCTACCGTGAGCAGCCTTCGATCCGACTCATTCGCGGGGTGCATTCTCGTTATCGACGACGATCGCCAGATCCGACAGGCAATCCGCTGGGCGCTGGAGGACGAGGGTTTTGCCGTCCTGGCTGCCGCGGGCGGCGCCGATGCGCTCCGATTGACTCAGGAGCGCACCCCGGACCTCGTCCTCCTGGACTTCACCCTGTCTGAACAGCGTGGCGACGAGGTCGCCGTTGCACTGCGCGCCGCCCATTCCCGGCCGCTGCCGATTTTATTGATCACTGGCGACGGAGAAGCCGCCAGCAAAGCTCAGAAGGTCGGTGCGTACGGTTTTGTGCGCAAGCCATTCGAGCTGGACGAGCTGCTGGACGCCATCGCCCACGGCCTGTCGCAATCCGATTGACGAGCCGCATCTA